>JAFGPH010000589.1 GCA_016926135.1 Deltaproteobacteria bacterium | reverse complement strand
CAAGACCGGAGGCCGCTTGGCAGCCTGCTCTTTTGCTGAAATCGAGGTGATCCCGACCCGTCCTGTCTTTTACAGCCGTGAAGTCTCCGAATGGACCTTGCGCAACATGGGCAAGGCACGGCAGGATGAACGGGGCTATCTCATGGAGGATTCCTATGTGAACGGATTTCCTTTCCCGAGACCCTCGGGTCCCCACAAGGCCCAGCAGATCCTATACAACTACCAGGAGCGCTACGCCATGGGAACCCACGGTATCTTCGCCCTCACAAGGGCAGTGTCCTGGGATCGTGGCGGTAGAAAGATTTACGAGCACAGCGCAGAATTTTGGGGTCTGAGGCTTTCCGGGAGAGTCGAGCCCCCGGTGGGCTGGTACGACGAAACCGCCAGGATCCGCTCGGAGCACAGGGTGACGAACTTCAGGTACCTTTCACCCCGCGACCAATATGGAAACGTGGTGAGCACCCTGTCTTTCAGGAATCCAGGGCTTCCCAACCAGATGATGGTCTGGCTGGGGCAGATACGGCGGCTGCGAAAGCTTTCAGGAACCGACACCCAGGATGCGAGCCCCGGGCTGAGCGTCACTTACGACGATTTCGAGGGTTTCAGCCAGAAGATGAGCCCCGATATTCATCCCTACACCTATCGCGTGCTTGCCGAGAGGGAATATCTGTTTCCGTGCTATGACAGGGATGGCTCCTCCTACCTTTCCAAAGAAGGGCTGGCATTGAAGAACGTGAAAATGGAGCGGCGGCCGGTGTATGTGCTCGAGCTTGTCCAGCAGGATCCGAATTACGTCTACAGCAAGCGCATCCTGTACTTCGACCAGGAAACTTTTCTGCTTTTAATGATTGAAAACTATGATCGTCAGGGAAGATTGTGGCGCACGTTCGAACAGGCTTATGCGTTTTACCCGGAGATCGGGCTGATCAACACACATTGGGTTGTCCTGCAGGATCACAGGTCCGGACAGACAAGCTACCTCGACTACTTCAGTGTTCCTGCCCATTGGGTTACCAGGGAGGATGTCCGAATCGGCAGCATGAAGGAAGCGGGAAAGTAGGATCCTGTGCCTTCCGCCTGTTATTTTCGGCCAATGCCTGCGCTGTCGGCCAGGGCCTGGAGCCGTGATCCAGGCCCGACGCCCAGTTCCTTTTGTAATGTTTCCCGTGCTCTCGAAAACGCCTCGATCGCGCGGGCGCGCCGGTCGGTTGCGAGGAAGCCCGATATGAGTCTGACGGACAGTCCCTCGTCGACAGGGGCCTTCTGTACGGCACGTTCAAGGTAGGGAAGGGCCCTGTCAAACTCTCCGTTTTTGGAGACTTCATCATAAAACCCCTTTACGGCTCTAATGAAAAGCCCCCGCAGGTGATCGCGGCGGGAGGCGATCCAGGGTTCATTCACATCGTAGGGCAGAAAGTCGTCTGTGTAGAGATCGAGCGTGGTTTCCATGGCGTCCGCGGGTTCCGACGTGGTGAGAGCGGAAACTGCCAGCCGCTCGAACTGGAGGGAATCCACGAAGCATTCAGACGGAATGAGAGATAGGCGCCTGTTTTTCATTTCGATCCACGGGGACCGGATTCCTCTTGATTCAAGGCCTATTTGCCGGAGCCTGAACAGGGTGACTTTCAAATCGACGGCCGCTGCATCGCCATCGGCGTCGGGCCAGAGCACGTCTTCGAGAAGTTCCGCGGAAATGTCGGTGCCTCCGTGGGCGAGAATCGCTTTCAGCAGCAGGGTGCTCTTTTTCCCTCTCGAAAGCCGGCCGCCGATCACGCGTCCATCGATTTTCAACTTGAGGCCCCCAAAGCTATGGATTCGGACTCTCGCCGATTCTCGTGTCGCCCACGTGGCAGGTCTGGTGGAAGGTGGCTGAAGTGCCCGGTCCAGCTGTTCAAAGAAGGCTGCGGGTCTGAAAAGGGAGAGATGGCTGAGAGGAACCGGTCCGTGGGGGCAACCTTTGGAAATCTGCGCATAGAAGGCTCTTGCGTCCCGGAGATTTCCCTGTTTCAACTTGATGTTCGCCATCTCGTACAGCCCCATCACCAGGTACATGGCATGTTCCCGCTCTTTGAACCGCTCGAGGGAAGAGGTCAGGTCTTCTTCGGCCTCCGCCAGTTGACCCGTCTCGGAAAGAGCCTGGGGGATGAGCAGCCAGGGATTTGAGTGCGCCCAGTCGGAATGGCAGAGATCTCCCCTTCTGAATGCTTCCCGGGCGTGAAGAAGAGCCCGTACCGGATCGTGCGAAAGGCATGAGTATCCAAGATACGAATGCATGTGTGCGTGGTAGAAATGGTTGTCTTCCGGAACCGTCTTTTGCTGGATCGTTCGGACCGCTCTCGAGACCGCCTCATCATCTCCCATTTTCGTGTAGGTCAGCAAATACTGCGAATGCGTGAAAAGCCAGAGCGCCGGGGGAAGGATAGGGAAGATCGGGTGGGATTCAATGCTGTTCAGGATCTCGAGGCATTCCGCATATCTGCCGTTGCATATCAGGTGCAGTGTCAGGGTCATGCGATAGAGGATGGTGCACACAAGGGGCATGTCGTCCAATTCACTCAGGGGCTGCCCCTCCATGAGATAAAACTCCATTTTCGAGATGTCCGTGGCGTGATAGGCGCTCAGGGCGATTCCTGCCATATGATAAAGCTCCAGAGGCCGGGACCCGGCTGATCGGGCCTCGGCGAGACCTTCCTCGGAAGCCTTTATGGAGGCGCCCACCTGGCCGCGCCAAACCGTTGTGAGAGCGGCCTTCCAGACGTAGAGAAAGGCGCGGGAGAGGCTGGTAAGCGAAGCTTCTTCGAGGAGCCGAATTGTCCTTTCCCACCAAACCGAGGCAAGATCGAAATCCCTGCCTGCATCCCAGATCCGGTTCAAGGCAAGACCCGCCGCCCCGGCGGCGGCCTCGAAATCCTTTCGATCCAGGAAAGCGCTGTAAAGGGAATCAAGCCGTTGCAAGTCGGCCGAGTTTTCAATCGCCTGCAGCAAAAGCTGCAACCGTGGACGTGATCTATTGCGGCCTGGGATCTGCATAAGGGGCATCAGATGGGAGATCAACCGAGGGATTCTGAATTCGAAAAACCAATGAAAACCTTCTTCTGCAAGGAGTTCCTCGTAAGCCTCGAAGGCTT
>JAFGPH010000588.1 GCA_016926135.1 Deltaproteobacteria bacterium | reverse complement strand
CGGGTTTAATTTGCGAATTCGCAAATTAAACCACTTGACACTGCGGGTAGAAAAACTGGAAGTTGAACTGCAATGAAAGAGGTTAGGATCGAGCGACGGGCTTTCGGTGGCGTTTCAATGTTTCCTTCATGATTTGGGAGCTTTTTTTGGTTAGGCTTGGCAATTATTAGACCGATTCCTTTCCATTCGTTAATTGTAAGTCATTTTATGTGAACGAGGTTCAAATGGTCAAGCAAAAACTGCTCGATATGGCCTGAGACACCCTCCGGACTGACCTCACCGCCACGCCCTGAGCACAGAGAAAAGCCCTTCCAGATCTGATGCAGTAGGCCTGTGTCTCTCCAATACGAAGCCATGCATGTCGAGGGAATGACTTGCGCCAGCTCACTTCGTCCTTCGACATTCCCTGTTCGACATTCATCATTCATTCAGAAGTTTGGTTGCGGCCGAAGGCCCGCATTGGGGGGATGTTGGAGGGACTGAAGCGGGCAGGGTTTCAGCCGGAGATGGAAGCGGTCAGCCTTGAGGTAAGGGCATCCTCATGGTCCGGGGCGGGGCCGGCTGAAGGCAGGGTGAAGACGAACCTCATCCACTCCCCCTCCCGGGACTCGGCCCAGATCGTTCCGCCGTGCTTTCGCACGATCTCCCTGGTGATGAAGAGCCCCAGCCCCGTGCCTCGAGACCCGTCCGCCTGGGATCCGAAATGGACGAACTTCTCGAAGAGCTGCACCAGCCTGTCGGAAGGCTGTCCCGCGCCCTCGTTCCAAACCTCGAATCGGAGCTGGTCTCCTTCCTCCTTGAAGTCGATGCCAACCCTTCCCTCTTGCCGCCCGTACTTGAGGGCGTTGTCGAGAAGATTCTTGAAGACGATCTTCAACTGGGACGGATCTCCCTTCATGCGCAGACCCTCGGGCACGCGGTTTTCCATCCGGATTCCCCGATCCGCCATGACCTGCCCCAGTTCCTCCAGCAGGGGTCTCAACACCTCCCCCGACAGGTCCATCTGCGTGGCGCTCACGGTCAACTCGCCCTTTTCGATGCGCGCGAGGTCCAGGTAATTGCGGGTCATGGACACGGCCGAACTGATGCTCTTGGAGATGCTGTGCACCAGGCTGGCCTGCGATTCGCTCATGGGACCGACCAGTCCGACATCGAGGGCGCGGGCCGATGTGTAGATCACTCCGAGGGTGTTCTTCAGTTCATGGGATACAAAACCCAGCATGTCCAGGTAGCTATCGTTGAGGCTCTTCAGGGTCCTGTTCGCCTCTTCCAGGGCGGCATTGGCCGCCCGAAGCCGCTCGTCCCTGTCCTTGAGGCTGCTCGCCATGGCATTGAACGCCCGGGTCAAGTCCTTTACTTCGTCATCGGCGGCCGGTTCTTTCACCGCCAGGTCCAGATTGCCCTCGGTGATGCGTCCCGCCGCATCGGCCAGACGGCTCAGGGAGGTGGTGAGCCGGCGGGCAAAGAGGAAACCCACGGCCAGCACAAACACGGCAACCCCGAGACTGATCGCGCCGTAGAGCCTCCACAGGCTCCACTTCAGGTCATCGTACTTCTTCGCCAGCACCCCCACGTAGAGGATGCCGATCACCTTGCCTTCCGTGTCGTGGAGGGGATCATAGGCGCTGAGATACCAGTCATTCACCACAAAGGCCCTGTCATACCAGTGGGTGTTGTTCTCCAGGACCTTGTCGTACACCTCCTCACTCACCCTGGTGCCGATAGCCCTGTTCCCATTGGCCAGGGTCACATTGGTGGCCACACGGGCGTCCCACTGAAAAACGGTGACCGTGCCGAGATCCTTCCCCCCGTACTTCCGATTCTCGAACACCACCGATCGGATCCTATCCACCAGTGCATAATTCCGGTTGAGAAGGACACCCGCATAGAGCGCCCCCTTCACATTTCCCTGTTCATCCTGCACCGGGGCGGCGGCCACCAGGACCATTCCCGCGGACTCCTCCGTCTTGGCCCGGGCTTTGGCCTTGGGCGTGGGTTCAAAAACCATGTACGCCCGCTCCTCCAGATTCCCCCCTTCCGCGCGGAGTCTCTGAGGTCCATACACGGCAAACCCGCTCGCATGCTGGCCCTTCAGGGCCCTGCCGATGAAAGGGTCGTTGGAGAGGTAGTCCCCCGTGTGGCAAGGCTCGACGGTGCGGAGGATCACCCTCCCCCTTGAGTCGGTGAGACCCAGGAAATGGAAACCGCACTGCCGCCTGACCGCATCCAGTGAGACCCGGCTGGACTCTGAGGATGGTGCGGAAAAGGCCTCGTCCACCCTCCTTCCCGTGACCAGGACATCCGCAAAAAGGCCGAGACGATCCATCTCCGCCTGGAGCACGCTCCAGGCGGAACGAAGGTCCACACCCACCCTGCGCTGTGCTTCATCCAGTATGGTACGGTTGATCAGCAGGGCACCGAGGAAAGCGCCCAGCACCCCGAACAGGGCGATGACCAGCACAAAATTCAGAAAAATTCTCTTCTGAAGTTCGATACGCATACTTCTCAGTTGTCCATCGAGCCTTTCCTTCAGATCGCGGGTAACAGGCAACGGATTTTGGTGCCCTGCCCCACCTTGCTCTCAAAGGAGATCGTTCCCCCCAGGTGGTCGAGGATTTCCTTCACGATTACCAACCCGAGTCCGGTCCCCTCTTCCACCAGGGCCTTGGCATTCTCCGCACGAAAGAACTCGGTGAACAGGCGGTGCTGATCCTCCTCGGGAACACCGATCCCCGTGTCCGCCACCTCCAGCCGGACCCAATTCTGATTTTCCTTGCCCAGAAAGACCCGCACGCGCCCTCCCGGGGGAGTGTACTTCATGGCATTGGAGATGAGGTTCGTGAAGAGCTCATCCACGAGTCTCTCATCGCCCATGATCTGGGGCAGCGTCTCCTCAACGGTAAAGGAGACCTCCACCCGTTTCTCCTGGGCCTGGCTTTGGAAGAGCGTGGCCAGGCTGTTCATGATGCTGCCGCCGTCCACAGGATGGATGCGCGCCTTGTCCGCCTCCACCCTCTTGATCCCGAGCTTGAGGAGATCGTTGATGAGATCCCCGAGCATCTCGATTCTACGGATACACCGCAAGACCATCTCCTTCTGTTCCTTGTTTAAGGTCCCCAGATATCCTCCGCCAAGCACCTTGAGCATGCTGTAGATGGCCGTAAAGGGTGATCGCAGCTGGTGCGCGGCCTTTCTGAGGAACCAGGTCTTGTTGATCTCGCTTCGCAGGGTCTCGATGGCGAGGGCGATGAGGTCCGACATGAGGGAGAAAAACCGGATGTCCTCCTCATCGAAGTGGTGCGAGACCTCGCTGTACACGCAGAAGACCCCGATGGCCATTTTCTCCACCCGGAGGGGCAGGCAAATCATGGAGGCAATCCCTTCCCTGCGAATGTCCTCGGGGTACTGGAAGTAGTCCATCTCATCGATCTTCCCGATGGAGAAAAAGGAACCCTCGATCACCTTCCGGTTGATGGGGCTCTTGTCGATATCGATAGACCCCTTGGCCACGTAGTCCAGGCTGAGGCCATGGGCGGATGCAAAATTCAACTTCTTCCGGTCCTCGTCAAGGAGCTTGATCGAACAGGCCTTCACCCCCATGATCCTGGCCGCGTTACGGGTGGCCAGATCCATGAGTTCCTGGAGGTCGGTGGAGAGGCCCATCCTCTTCAGCATCTCGTAGAGGGCGGTGAGTTTGGCGTTGCTCGCCTCCAGATCCCTGGAAACATGCAGGATTTCTCTGCCCTTGGTCCGCAGGGTCCCCTTCAGGGAAGTGGTCAGAAAGGCGGTGATCAGGATAGCCGTGACGAAGAGCCCATAGTGTACGGCGAGATGGGCAAACTCTGCGTTGCGGGGGAAAAGGGAGTTCTGGAAGAGGGCCGGCACGCTCGACAAAAAGCCCCACTCCTGAAACCACAGCAGAGACCCTGTTGCCACCGCGACCATGATGCCATAGGTATAGCAGCTCACGGTGGACAGGAGAATCCCTGCCAGGATGATGTGAAAGATGACGAAGATCAGGAGGGGGCTGTGAATCCCTCCCGTGAAGGAGACGATCCCGTAAAGGGCCACCAGATCCATGCTGATCTGCACATGGGCAAAGACCTCAAAGGACCGTACCCGTTGGGGTACCCGGGAGTGGATTCGGTGCCAAACCCAATGAAAGACGATATTGTAAACCAGAATGGAAAGAGAGATGAAGGTGAGGGGAAAAACCGGGACGCGTGGCTCAAAAAAAAAGGCGGCCCAGCTTCCCATGAGGACCGCCCCCGCGGCCAGCCATCTCAGGCGGATAAACCACCAAGCCCTTTCGATCAGTTCCTTTTGGAAAAAGAGTTGTTCCTTGACTAGCTCATAGCCCAGCCGCATAGGGGATTCCCTTTCACGAGGAATCGACCGTCACACCTGATGCCCCTCGCCGAGTACGTTCTGCACGGCTGTCAGTAAGGCTCCGGGGTCGATGGGCTTTTCAATGAATTGCGACACGGGCCAGCTTTCTCCCAGGATGTGCTGGAACTTGTCCGGACCTTCTTCCGCCATCTTCTTCGGAAATGCCGTCACCATAATGATGGGGATACTCTGGTATCTCGGATCATTCTTCAGCCTGTAGGCCAAGTCAAAACCCTCCGTATCCGTGGCCATCATGACATCCAGGATGATGAGATTGGGAGTCTTCTCCTGGATCTTCGCATAGCCTTCCTTCCCGTTGTACGCAGCCCTCACCGTGTACTTGCGGCTCTCCAGCACAATCCGAATGGAATTGACCAGGTCCCTGTCATCGTCAATCATCAGGATATCCGTACCGATGGCCATGTCAGCCCCCCACATGCGCTTTGGTATATGATTTGATAGATCCTTTGCCTTTGTCAATCATTTTCCTTGCCACGAAGGCGGCGATCTCCCTGCTGGCCCTGCGCGCTCTCTTCCTCGCTAGGGCGCTGAGCCCCTCCCCGAAGCCGAAGTCCTGCCCCTTGACAGACACCAGCCAAGCCGATGGGGAACGGCCGTAGACTATATGGATAAGCCCCATGAGCGCGGCCGCTTTCAAATGGTGAGTCCAGCAAGGGAAAACACCGCCCTCCGGCCTTATCCTGCGCCACTCCACGCCCTCTGGGATTTCCTCGGTGGTGGCATCCACGAAGATGACCCCCTCGGCAACCTGCAGATCCTCTGCCAGGACGGGGTCCAGCTGGTGAAGGAGCAGGATCGTCACCCCACGGTCCTCGCCGAACAACCGGAGCAGTCTTGCCGCAACGTGCCATCCACATCCGTCATCTCTTCGTTGCGAGTTTCCGTAGCCGACGATCCAATATCTGGAAGCATCATTCACGGACCGCTTCCTCCACGAGCATGCGGTGACAGTCATAGACCTCCACGCGCAACGGCATCTGTCCCAGGGCATGGGTGGAACAGGACAGACACGGATCGTAACAACGGATCGCCCCTTCCACCCGGTTCAGGAACCCTTCCTCCACTCTTCCATCGTGGATGTACTCCCTGGCCACCAGTGTCACGGACTCATTCATGGCGATGTTGTTGTGCCCTGTGGCCACGATGAGGTTCGCCTTCCTCATCGCCCCATGCCGATCGACCTGGTAATGATGAATCAGCGTTCCCCGGGGGGCCTCGATGACGCCCACACCCTCTTCATGGATCGGGTCCCCCGTCATTCGAATCTCCTTTCCACAGACCGCCTGGGTCTCCAGGATCTCCTCCGCCCTTTCCAGGGCATAGAGGATTTCCACAAGACGGGTGTAGTGGTAGAGCAGGCTGCCCCCTTTGAGATCAGCCCCGGCCTTGTCTTTGTATCGCTTCCATTCCTCTGAGGCCCGCGGGGTTGCCATCCCGTCTGCGCAGTTGAGCCTTCCCAGGGGCCCTACCCGGTAGCATCCCTCCGGATATCCCTGGGCCTTGAAATAGGGGAACTTCAGGTAAGACCAGGGTTCCACGTGTTCGCCGATGAATTCGAGATAGGCTCCGGGGTCGAATTCTGCCAGGGTCTTTCCGTCGTGACCGGCAATCCGCAGCCTTCCATGGTAGAGGTTGAGAAAACCGTCCCCGTCCACAAGGCCTGCATAGCTTGACGGGAAATTGGCGAACCGGCCTACCTCCTCCAGATTTTTGTCCACCCACTCTTTGATCAGATCAAGGGCCATCGCGGTTGTGGCGTAAGCCTCATCGAACCCCTCCAGCAGCTTGTCCCGATCCCCCTCGGAGAGGCCGTTCAGGACGCCCCCGGGCACGGCATAGGCCGGATGGATCTTTTTCCCTCCCAGGACCTTGATCATGTCCTGACCGAATTTCCTCAACCGGATCCCCTTTCTCGCCACTTCCGGGAACGCACCGATCACCCCGATCACGTTCCTCTCGGCCGGTTCCGCGTCCCACCCCAGAAGCAGGTCCGGGCTCGCCAGGTGGAAGAAGTGCAAGGCGTGGGACTGGATGAACTGACCCATGTGAATCAGCTCGCGCAGGAGCCTTGCCGTCTCCGGTAATTCGACCCCCAGGATCGCGTCACACGCCTTGGCCGATGCGAGCTGATGGCTTACCGGACAGATGCCGCAAATCCTCTGGGTGATGATGGGCATCTCCTCAAAAGGCCTTCCTTCACAGAAACGCTCGTAACCCCTGAACTGGGTGACATGGAACCGTGCGTCCTCCACCTCGCCGGCTGCATCCAGATGAATGACCACCTTTCCATGGCCCTCCAGGCGGCTGACGGGGTTGATGGTGATCTTACGCAAATCGCTCATGGCGGTATCTCCTATGGCTCAGGGCATTAGTCATAATGCATCATCTCCGCAGGAAGCACGGGTAGCCTTCCCTGCAGGATCTGTGTCAGGGTGTAAGCAATCGCCTCCGGGGAGGGGGGGCACCCTGGGACGTATACGTCCACCGTCACCACCTGGTTCACCGGGAGCACCTGGTCCAGCAGGGGCGGCAGATCTTCATGCAGGGGGATCACGCCCTCCACTGTGCTCTCCGTATCGACGTACCCGCGTCGCAGGACCTCCTCTGTGGGGATCCAGTTGCGCAGGGTATTCACCCCGCCGAAGACGGCACAGTCTCCCCAGGCCACGAGCACTTTACACTGCCTTCGCAGCCTGTGAGCCAATTCCATCTGCTCCTCGTTTCCAATCGCCCCTTCGATGATTCCCACCTCCACCTCCGGGAAATCATAGTCCTTGAAATCCGTGATGGGCGTCACCGTCAATTCCACCAGGGGAAGGATATCGAGCAGATCCTCATCCAGATCCAGGAAGGACATATGGCAACCTGCACATCCCTCGAACCATACCGTTGCTATTTTCGGCTTTGCCATGGACAAACCTCCCCTTTTCTCAAGCCAGATCCACCGAAAGGATAGCCCGCTCCGCCCTCGCCCTCAATTCCTCCAGGCCCTTGATCTCCATGGGCGACCCGCTCCCGTTTCCCAGTTCGAGAAGAATCTCCCAGGAATCCTTCAAACCGTCGGAGGGTTCCAGGGTCCGTCTCCTGTAGGCCGTCTCCCGCCCGTCCAGGGAGGTGAAGGAACCCTCCCCTTCCAGGCATGAAGGTTTGGGGATGAGCACATGAGCCTTTTGCCGCATCTCTTCCGTAACGTAGGGTGTGACCACGACCAGGAATTCCACACCGTCCAAGCCCTCGAGACCTGACGGAAAGGGATCCCCGCAGCCGCCCAGGACCATGATCCCACCCCTCCATTGCGCACTTGACCCGCGGCCTTCCCTGGCCGGAACCCCCAACCTCCAGGCTCCCGAGCTGTTACCCCCGGGTTTCAGGAAAAGGACCCGGAGGGAGCCGTCCGGGAGGCGGCCTTTAAGGCCTGACAATTCGACGGCCCGGCGCACCCCCAACCCCCCATCTCCTTCCGCAAGGGCCTCGCCTGCGATCACCAGGGGATTCCGGGATTTCACAAAGGCCTCCACGATCCTGGAGAAGGTCTCCCTTTCGACCGTATCAAGGCCCAGTCCACTGAGGATCTCATCCCCGTCGCTTCCTGACCCCTTCTTCATGCCGGCCCGGGCCGCGTGATAAAGGGCATCCATCCACCGGGTCTCCCCAGCCCTGCGGCCGGGGAGTTCATAGGCCGTGAGCGGCATGAGACGATCCGCATCCCCCACCACGGCCACCTCATGCCCCTTCTCCAGCATCCCTTTCCTGAGCAGGGATGCGATCAGGGGCTGGCTCACGTAAGGATTCCCGCCCGCCACCAGAACGAAGTCCGCATCGGGAATTTCTCTCCAGGAGGCCTCTTTCCACGACACCCCTGCCGCGCCCAGCCCTTGCACGATGGCCCTGTAGTAGTGACCGTCCAGGGTATCCACATAACCTGCACCCCAGCATCCCTGCATGAGATCCTTAAACAGAAGCAGTTCCTCATTGGAAAGGCTGGCGGAAGCCAAGCCGAAGAGTCCCCCTCCACCGTAGCGCCCCTTCAGATCACTCAGTTTTACCCCTACCAGACCAAGGGTCTCTCCCCACCCCTCTTCCTTCCACTCGCCGTCTCCGTCACGCACCATGGGCCGTAGAAGGCGTCTCTCCTCCTTCAGGACCTCGAAGCGGCCCCTGTAGCAGAGCTGCCCCTTGTCGGGCCGGCCGTTCCCGCCGGAGATCTTGCCATCCACCCTCAGCAGATGATCGTCCTTCACCCTCTCCACCGTGGGGCAGAGCAGCCCACAGTGGGGACATACGGTTTCCACCTCCTGCCACTCCCCGGAATGGCCTTTGACCGCGTAATGACTCCTGTAGCGGCTCGTGATGGCCCCGGTGGGGCACAGCTGCATGCAGATCCCGCACTCGAAACAGGAGGAGGCTTCCCTCGTGTCGTTCAGGTCCAGGCCGACGAGGCTCCGGGGGCCTCGGTTCTGGAAGTTCAGCACGTAGTTCCCGGCCAGTTCTGCGCAGGCTCGAACACATCTCCCGCACAGGATGCACCGATTGTGATCCAAGACCATGTACTCGCTGGTCACGTCCGTGGCAAAGGATTGAAAGGAGAAGGGAACACTCAGGTGATCCATCTGCATCTCATAGGCCAGCTTCTGGAGTTCACAGTCCCCGCTTTGAGCGCAGATCATGCAGTTGTGGTTCCTCTCCGCAAAGAGGTACTCCAGCACGATCCTTCGGCTCTCCAGGATCCTTTCGTTGGTGGTGACGACCTCCATCCCCGGCCGGACGGGTGTGACACAACTGGCCGCCAGCCTCGGGGCATGGTCCACCTCGACCACGCACAAGCGGCACCCCCCCCAATTGGAAACGGCCGGATGGTGGCAGAGGGTAGGAATGGAGATCCCATGCTCCCGGGCCGCCTCCAGGATGGTACTCCCCTGATCCACCATCAGTTCCCGCCCGTCGATCGTGATGCTTATCTTGGCCTTCTTTTCCATGGGCTGTCCTCGTCCTTCAATGGTTTCCATGTCCTGCCGGTTCTCATCGACCTCCGGGGGCAGGGCTCTCCTTTCGCACGGCACACACCTTGAGCTCGGGGATTTTGGCCACGGGATCAACCGCCGGATTGGTCACCATGTTGACCGGACTCTCCGCGAAGTGGAAACTCATGGTGACCACCCCCTTCGGGGACGCGGGCGTGACCTTTGTCCGGGCCGTCACCTCACCCCTCCTGGAGACGAGCCTCACCGACTCACCGTCCGTGATGCCGAGGGCCCGGGCATCGTCAGGGTTGACCTGCACCTTCTCCTCCCCGTGCAACACATTGATCCCCTCCACCCGCCGCGTCATGGTCCCCGTGTGGTACTGCGGCAGGCACCTCTCGGTCGTCAGGAGGAGGGGGTATTCCTCATCCGGCAATTCCGCGGAGGGCTTGTACTCGAGGGGGGTGAAATACCCCTTGCCCCGGGTGAACCTCTCCACATGGAGGATCGGGGTCCCGGGATCCTTCCCGCTCGTGCAGGGCCATGTGAGCCCCCCGGCCTCGAGGCGTTCATAGGAAATCCCGCCGTAGATCGGCGTCAGCCGGGCGATCTCCTCCATAACCTGAGAGGGATGATCCACATCAAACCCCGATGCCCCCATCTTCCTTGCGATCTGGCAGGTGATCCACCAGTCGGGCCGCGAACCCCCTTTGGGCTCGAGGGCCTCCCTGACCCTCTGAACGCGCCGCTCCGTGTTGGTGAAGGTGCCTTCCTTCTCGGCAAAGGTTGCAGCCGGAAGGATCACATGGGCGAAGGAAGCCGTCTCCGTGAGGAAGATGTCCTGGACGACCAGGAACTCCAGGTTCCGGAGGGCCTCCTTGACGTGGGTGATGTCCGGATCGCTCAGCACCGGATTCTCCCCTACCAGGTAGAGGGCCTTGATGTCCCCCGTTCGCGCGGCCTCCATGATCTCCAGGAGGGTCCGGCCCGGCTTGGAGGGGAGAGCGCGGCCCCACGCCTTTTCAAACCTCTTTCTGGCCCGGCTGTCTTCCAGGGGTTGATATCCTGGAAAGACATTGGGCAGGGCGCCCATGTCGCAGGCGCCCTGCACGTTGTTCTGGCCCCGCAGGGGGTTCACCCCCGAGGAAGGCTTCCCTATGTTTCCCGTCAGCATGGCCAGATTGGCTATCGCGAGCACATTGTCCGTGCCGTGGGTATGCTGGGTGATGCCCATGCCATAGAGAATGGTCGCAGGCTTCTCCCTGGCGTAAAGCCTTGCCGCATCGGCGATCATCTCCCGAGGTACCCCCGTGATGCCCTCGGCGCTTTCCAGATCAAAGGCGTCCAGGGATCTCTTGAAGGCGGTGAAATTCTCGCAGCGATTCTCCACGAAGGCGGCATCATCGAGCCCCTCCTCCACAATGACCTTCATCATCCCCATCAGCAGTGCCACATCGGTTCCCGGACGCTGCCGCAGCCACAGTTGGGCGATCCGGCAGAGATCGATCTCCCTCGGGTTGGCCACAATTAGCTTGGCCCCCTCGCTGACCGCTTTCCTCACGCGTAGGCCGATCACCGGGTGGGTCACCGTCGTGTTCGTGCCAATAGCCAGGATGCAGGCCGCGCCGCGGATCTCCTCGATTGAATTGGTCATGGCTCCGCTGCCGAAGCTCTGGCCCAGGCCGGTCACGCTGGAGGCGTGGCAGAGCCGGGCGCAGTGGTCGATGTGATTGGTCCCCAGCACGGCACGTCCGAACTTCTGGATCAGGTAGTTCTCTTCGTTCGTGCACTTGGCCGATGAGATGACCGCTACCTGATCCCCACGGTAGCGGCCCAGCCTTTTGGCGATCAGTTCCAAGGCCTCTTCCCAGGTCGCATCCGAGAGCCTCCCGTTTTGTCGGATGAGGGGGCTGAGAATCCTGTCCGGATGGTTCACGAAATCGGTTCCGAACTGACCCTTGAGGCAGAGACTCCCCCGATTGACCTCATTCTCTCTATCCCCGCGAATCCCCACAATCCTCCCCGCCCGCACGCAGACCCTCACCCCGCACCCTACCCCGCAGTAAGGACAGATGGTCCTGACTTCCTTCGCGGGCCACTCGGCACTTCTGGGCATGATCGCTCCTGTGGGGCAAGCGGCCATGCACTGACCGCAGGATTCACAGATAGAGCCCAGGATCGAATCACCCCCCACGGGGACGATCTCGGACAGGCGACCGTTGTGGGCGATCTGGAGGGCACCGAGACCCTGGACCTCCCGGCACACCCGCACGCATTTGCCGCACAGGATGCACTTGCTCGAATCGCGCACAAAAAACGGGTGGCTTGAATCCACGAGGGGTTTCCGTTCCAGTTTTCTGTAACGGCCCGGCTGCATTCCGAGATAGGCCGCCACCTTCTGGAGCTCACAGCGCTGGTTCTTGGGGCAGTTGAGGCAGTCCGCGGGGTGATCCGAAAGGAGGAGCCCCAGCACGCGACGCCGCATCTCGTTCACACGATCCGTGTCCGTGCGGACCACCATGCCCTCCGCCACCGGGGTCATGCACGAAGCCGGAAGACCCTCCATCCCGTCAATCTCCACCAGACAGAGCCGGCAGGCTCCATAGGGTTCAAGGTCGGGGTCGGCACACAGGTTGGGGATGTAGATTCCCGCGGCCCGAGCAGCCTCGAGCACGGAAGTCTCCTCCCTCGCCTCCACCGGGATACCGTCGATGATCAGCCTGACTTGGGCCATGGGTCCTTACCTCCTCAGATCAATCCCTCACGGACGCCCGAAGCGGGCAGGTGGTGTGATAGGAGGGTTCTTCCTCACACACGTGGTACGGGCAGCCCCCCTCGCGGATATGGGCCTCGAACTGATCGCGGAATCGCTCCATCATGAACCGGACCACTTCCGGCCCGCTCCTCCCGACGGGGCAATCGGAGGCCACGCGCATGGTCTCCACGAGTTCTGAAAGCACGGGGAGCATCTCCGCCTTTCCCCTGCCCACGGCGATGTCCTCCAGGATGTAGAGAATCTGCGATGAACCCAGCCTGCACGAAGTGCACTTGGTGCAGGATTCGTTGTGGGCCGGCACCATCATGGAAAAACGGGCGAGATCGACCGCGCAGCCCGCCCTCCCTATGCGCTCCACCAGTCGATCGGGCACGAGTTCGGGGAGATACGCCCTCGCCGCCTCATAACCGCCGGCCTCATACCCGGCCACAGCTTGGAGACAGGGCAGGCACCTGTCCTCCAGGGCATGGGTGATCACCAGCGCCCTGCAAACCCCGGCGGGGCAACGGCGGTCATGAATATGGGCCTCGTATTCCCTGCGGAAGTAACGGAGCGTGGAGAGAACCGGATTGGGGGCGGTCTGACCCAATCCGCAGAGGGCGGTGTTCTGAATGATCTGCGCCCATTTTTCCAGGGTCTGGATATCGTCTTCCTTGCCCTTCCCCTCGCAGGCCCTGGTAAGAATTTCGAGCATCTTGCTCGTGCCGACCCGGCAGGGAGTGCACTTGCCACAGGACTCGTCCCTGCAGAACTCCATGAAAAACCGGGCCACATCGACCATGCACTTGTCCTCGTCCATGACGATCATGCCGCCCGATCCCACGATGGCTCCCAGCTGCACGATGGACTCGTAGTCAACGGGCGTGTCCAGGTGTTCCGCGGGGACGCATCCACCGGAGGGCCCTCCCAGTTGGACCGCCTTGAAGGCCTTCCCCCCGGGGATACCCCCTCCAATCTCATAGATGATCCGCCTGAGCGGGATGCCCATGGGAACCTCCACAAGCCCCACATTGTTCACGTCCCCGGTGAGGGCGAAAACCTTCGTTCCCTTGCTCCTCTGCGTCCCCAGGCCGGCGTACCACTTCCCGCCCTGAAGGATGATCTGGGCGATACTGGCCAGGGTCTCCACGTTGTTGAGCACGGTCGGTTTCTTCCAGAGACCCTGCACGGCCGGGAATGGGGGCCCTGGCCTGGGCGTCCCCCTCTTTCCCTCGATGGAGGTCATGAGGGCGGTCTCCTCGCCGCAAACAAAAGCCCCCGCACCTCTGTAGATCTCCAGATCAAAGGCAAAACCAGAGCCCAGGATATCCTCCCCCAGAAGTCCGCGCTCCCGGGCCTGGCCGATGGCCAGGTTAAGCATCTTCACTGCCAGGGGATATTCCGCCCTGCAATAGATATAGCCCTGGTGCGATCCGATGGCCTTGGCCGCAATGATCATCCCCTCCAGGATCGCATGGGGATCCGACTCCAGGACGCAGCGATCCATGAAGGCACCGGGATCTCCTTCGTCCGCGTTGCAAAGCACGTACTTCACGTCACCCGGAGACTTGGATGCGAACTCCCATTTCAGGCCCGTGGGGAAACCCGCACCTCCCCGGCCCCTCAGTCCCGAGGCCTTCACTTCCTCGATGATATCCTGGGAACTCATCTCGTTGAGGGCCTTGTGCGCGGCGAGGTATCCGTCCCTGGCAATATACTCTTCTATCCTCTCCGCCTGGATCAACCCGCGATTCCTCATGACCCGCAGTTCCTGCATCCCAAAAAAGGGAAGGGTCCGGATGGCCGGGACAGCCTCTGGTTCAGGGGCAGCTTCCCGTGCCCTGCTTTCATCCTGCTCCCACCCACAGGCAAAGGCCCATTCCTTGAGGACCTCACCCCTCAGCACGTGTCTCCGGAAGATCTCGCGTGCCATCTCCTCGCTCACCTGGGCATACTTGACAGGGTCCTGTCCCCCCCTCTCAACGGTGACGAGAGGTTCCCGGTTGCAGATTCCGGCACAGCCCGAAGTGGTGATGGAGATGTCCTTGCTTCCCCATCGTTGCAGTTCTTCCTGCAGGACACGATACACCTTGTCCGCCCCCGAAGAGATTCCGCAGGTCCCCATGTGCACTGTAATCCGGGCACTCCCTGTGTTCGGCCCCAGGGAGGACGAGACAAGGACCTCCCTCCTGACACGTTCCAGAACATCTCGATTCGCTAGCGGCATGAGCACACTCCTTCACTAGGCATAGGCATCCAGAATCGCGGATATCTGGGAAGGTTTGACCTGACGGTAGGTATCATCGTCCACCATCATGACCGGTGCCAGGCCGCAGGCCCCGAGACACCTCACCGTCTCCAGGGAAAAGCGCCTGTCCCTGGTCGTCTCGCCGGGATCGAGCTTCAAGGTCTCCCTGAGCTTTTCCAGGTTCTTCTTCCCCCCCCGCACGTAGCAGGCCGTGCCCAGGCAACAGCGGATCGTGTGTCTTCCCCTGGGCGCCATGGTGAAAAAGGAGTAGAAGGTGACAACCCCATACACTTCACTGAAGGGAAGCCTCAGTCCGAGCGCCACCCGGACCAGAACACTCCTCGGGAGGTATCCGATTCTCTCCTGGACTTCCTCCAGCACCGGGATCAGTGCACCTGGTTTTGACCTGTACCTGCCGATAATCCCTTCGACCGCAGCCCATTCCTCCGGTGAAAACTCCTCGTCCTGGGTGACTCTCAGGGCCTCTCCCATTCCTGCAGCCATTGGATCATCCTCCCCTTGCCAAAACTTGTGAAACGCCCGACACGATCAGGGCGCAAACCCGTTTTAGGCGTCATCCGGACCATGTCTGCATCCGATAGACGCAATTCCCATTCCAATAGGCCATAATAGAGGTGGAGGTTGAACGGTCTGAAATGACAAAATATTCCCCGGCAAAAATATCGCACCACGCCTTGTTGAAGGGTTTCATTCTGTCAGAAGTCTTTACAGGCTGTAAAATCTGAATTTGCAGATGCGGTGGACCATGACGGCGCGGTTAGCGGCAGAGGATCAAGATCCGTTGCGGTCCTGAGAGACCACCCCCCCCCCACGGCCCCCCAATCGCCTGGCATTTGTTAACGCATTTATGAAGGGTCGCATATTTGTCTTGACACTCATGAGCCCCCTCACCCTGCCCTCTCCCCCAGGCTTGGGGGAGAGGGTTGGGGT
>JAFGPH010000587.1 GCA_016926135.1 Deltaproteobacteria bacterium | reverse complement strand
GCTGAACCGATCCTGAAGGTGGAACCCTCCTTCATGGGGCTGATTTTGTAGGCGGCGCCGCTCTGAGCGCTCTGGTAGATCGGGCAGTTCGTCGCTTTCACGATCTCCAGGTGTCCGGCTACAAAATCGGCATGGGAGTGGGTCAGATACACCCCCTTGATCGTGAGACCGTTCCCGGCGGCATAGTCCAGGTAGAACTGCACATCCCGGTCGGGGTCCACAACCAGGGCCTCCTTGCCCGATACCAGAATGTAGGAATAGTGCGAGAGCACAGGCAGGTTGACCTGAACCACCTCAAAACCCTGGAACCTGTAGGTGTCCACAATCTGGTGCTTCGCCGCGTCATCGCCGTGCGAGGCGGACTCCGCATCCTTGATCTTTGCCTGCCCCGCGGCAAAGACTGCGGAGTACACCAGAACCAGCACTCCTGCGAGAATTATGGGTACCATCCTTTTCATCATCCATTCTCCTTAATCTACAGGAATCCACATACCGCCAAAAGGCCGAATCCCGGTGAAAAAAGCCCGGATCCCGAATCCGTCATGCAGACCTCGAGCCGGGACCGGAACGGCCGAGACGCCCTCGTCGGTTTCCGGTTATCTATAATAATAACCCTCAAAACATTTTCCAGATCCGCGGGGGTTCCCAACCGGGGTGAAATCCTTTATGCAATTGAAACCATTTGCAATTTTTTTGCCCACCCACAAAAAAGTACCGCGGGCTTTTCCCAAAGTCAACAGACATTTGCCTCTTCACATACTGCCGGCGCCTTGCTTCGAAATCCATTCACGTCCGAATATCGAGGAGGCGAAAACGGCGCCTTCAAAATTCGCTTGACAGATAGAGTCTCAACCCATAGTCTTTTGCATAAAAGATGATCTTGCATACGCGAGACAAATTACATGGTCAAATCCGCAGAGAGAGCCGTTCGCATTCTCGAGGCCATAGCCCAGGCCAGACGGGGGCTCACGCACACGGAGATGTGCCACGCCCTTCGAATTCCATCCGGAAGCCTGACCCCCCTTCTGAATACCCTCTGCTCTCTAGGTTACCTCCAGATGGAACCCTCCGGAAAGAAGTATCTGCTCGGTCCCAGCATTCTTTTTCTTGCCAGGCGTTACCAGGAGGAGCTGGACATCGTCCAGATCGGACGGCCCTTTCTCTCCGATCTGGTCCGCCTGACCGGGGAAGCCGCGGCCATCACCATCCAGAACGGCGATCACAGCACGGTCGTGGCCAAGGTGAATTCCTCGCTCCCCGTGAGCCCCTCGCTCAACCTGGGTGACAGCGCACCCCTGTATGCCGGGGCCTCGGGCAAGATCTATCTGGCTTTTCGTTCCGACGAGGAGATTCGCCACTACCTCTCGACGGTGGAGCTGAGGCGGTTAACCCCGAGAACCCATGTCCGGCCGGATGAGATCTGGAGGGAGTTGAGGGCCATTCGGGGAGGGGCTCTTTCGTACAGCAGGGAGAACATGTTCGAGGGGGTCACCGCGGTTGCCGCGCCGGTCAGGGATTATAGCGGCAAGGTTGTGGCCACCCTCATCATCAGCGCCCCCACCTCCCGCATGGGACTCGAAAAGGAAGTGACTGTGGAGAAGGCCCTCCGGGAGGCCGCAGCGGCATTTTCCGCGAAGCTGGGCTTCGGCAGCGATGAAAAAAAAGGGGTTCCTGCACGCGGGCGGGACATTCCGCAGGAACTCGTGAGGAAGCTGGTGCGGCACGGCTAACGTGCCCCCTATCGTCAAACCTTATGTCTCCCTGTGTGGGAAGAAACTGGAGGTTGTTATGAAAAAACATGTACTCGTGATTGCGGCCCTTCTGACCTTTCTGGTGGCGTCCCCCTTTTCCGTGTCCATGGCGGCGCAGGAGCTGCACCTGGGCACCTCGACCGTGGGAGGGATCTACTACAACCTGGGCGTGCCCATTTCACAGGTGCTGAACAAGTACATCCCCGGGATCCATGTGACCCCGGAAATCACCCTGGGCACCGTAGAGAATCTGCGCCTCATGGGCCAGGGGAAAATGGAACTGGGCATTACCCTCTCCTTTATGGCCGTGCAGGCTTCCAAGGGCATAGGGACCTTTAAGGAAAAGGTCCCGAACCGGACCGTCATGCACCTCTCACCGCTGGTGAACTTTTTTATGGCCCTGGAAAGCAGCGGCATCAAGACCCATAACGATCTCAAAGGGAAAAGGGTCAACCTGGGCCAGCCGGGCGGGCTCGACCGAAACAGCAAGAATCTCCTTGCCGCGCACGGGATGACGGACAGGGACATCAAGCCTTCGGTTCAGGGGATCGGGGCGGGTGTGGATGCGCTGAAGGACGGGAAATTCGACGCGGTCATCGTCACCGTCCCCCTGGCCAACCAGCTCCTGGCCACCCACAAGGCCACGATCATCTGGCCCGAGGAGGCGGCCCTTGACAAGATGGTCAAGGCGACACCCGGCTACGGGAAGTGGCTCATGCCTGCCGGGACCGTCAAGGGGGTGGATCAGGCGAGATATGTTCCCGATTTCGGGGTTACCCTCAGCGTCGTTGAAAAGATGGATGCGGATCTCGTGTACAAGATGACCAAGGCCCTGGTGGAACACCTGGACGAGCTCAAGGCAATGTTCTCCGAGTACCGGCACGTGACCAAGGAATGGGCGGCTAACGACATGGGCGTACCCCACCACCCGGGCGCTGCCAAATACTACAAGGAGGCGGGCCTTCTGAAATAACAGCCGGCGTTCCGGAACGTCTTCTCTCGCAGTGCGCAACATCCCTGCCGTGGGTCTGAGTGCCCACGGCAGCATCCTTTCAAGCGAGCCAAAACGATGGATATAACAAAGTTTCGAACCGTTACTACGAAGTGGCTGGGAGTAATCCTGTCGCTCTTCACGATTTTTTGTGTGTGGACCGTCTATTTCCAGCCCATGGAAAAGGTCGTCATCTTCTTTGCCCTGAGCTTCTCTTTGGCCTTCATGCACTTCCCCCTCCTGGGCAAGAAAAAAGACAATCTCTGGGCTCTCGCGGTGGATGTTGTTTTCTCGCTGGTGCTGCTCGCCATCGCATTCTATGTCTGGTACGACTACATGAACCTCGTTTACAGGGTGGGGACTCCCACCACCCTGGACAACATCTCCTGCGTGGCCGGCATTCTGCTGACCTTTGAGGGGGCGCGGCGGACCGTGGGATGGCCCATGATTTACATCTCGGCCGCATTCTTGATCTACGGTTTTTTCGGCCAGCATCTTTTCCCGCCCATCTCACACGGCGGGTATGACGTGGTGCGCATCATCAACAGCCTGTTCCTCTCCGAGAACGGCATCCTGGGCGTACCCATGAACGTCATGTTCAATTTCATCTACCTCTTCATCCTCTTCGGCGCCCTGTTCGGAACCGCCGGGGGCACGAGGTTCTTCATCGATCTGACGAGAAGCATGTTTCGAGGGATGCGCGGAGGTCCCGCCAAGGTGGCGGTGGTTTCCAGCGGCCTCATGGGCACCATATCGGGAAGCGCCGTGGCGAACGTCGTCACCACGGGCACCTTCACCATCCCCATGATGAAAAAGGTGGGATTCGAGCCTCACGTCGCAGGGGCGGTTGAGTCGGTCTCCTCCACAGGCGGGCAACTGATGCCCCCCATTATGGGGGCCGCGGCCTTTGTGATGGCCGACTATCTCAATGTGCCGTACCTGGCGGTTGTCAAGGCCGCCATCCTTCCGGCGGTTATTTTCTACCTGGCCGTGTTTGCCTTTGTGCATTTCTACACCCTGAAGCTGGGAATCGGGAAGGATGTGGACGAGACCCTTCCGCCGGTCCTGAAGGTCCTGAAGGATTTCTGGGTTTTCGTTCCGCCGCTGGTCGTTCTGGTGTACCTGCTCGTGCTGGGCTACACCATTTCCCTGGTTGTGATGTACACGATCATCGTGGTGATCATCATGAGCTTTTTCAAGCGCGAGTACCGGCTGGGACCGCGTAAGCTCTTCACGGGTTTGGCCGATGGGGCCAGGGAATCCGTCACGGTGACCGGGGCCTGCGCGGCAGCCGGTATGGTCATTGCCGTGGTGTTGCTCACGGGCCTGGGCGTCAAGATCGGCAACTTCGTCATCTATTTTGCCGGAGGCAACCTCTTCTTGGGACTGATCTTCATCATGTTCGCATCCCTGGTGTTGGGCATGGGCATGCCGACCCTGGTGTGTTACATCCTGCTGGCCGTGACCACGGCCCCACCCCTGATTCAGATGGGGGTGCCTCCCATGGCCGCCCACCTCTTCATCTTTTACTTCGGCATGCTCTCCATGGTGACCCCTCCGGTGGGCATGGCCTTTTACGCGGGAGCGGCGGTGGCAAAAGCGGATACCATGAAAACGGGGTGGGCGGCCTGGAGGATTGCCCTGGCCGGGTTTCTCCTGCCGTACATGTTT
>JAFGPH010000586.1 GCA_016926135.1 Deltaproteobacteria bacterium | reverse complement strand
TGGCCAAGCTGAAAGCTGTGGAACCGGGCGGCGTGATCAGTTTCGGCGCCCAGACCCATCCTGCGGACGGCAACTGTGGGTTCATCATCACCACCCGGGACAAGGCCAAGGCGCTCAGTGCAGACCCCAAAGTGGAGATCCAGATCGTCTCCTACGGGTTCTCCAGGGCCAAGAGGGGTTTCATGGCCGCCGCCCCTGTTCCGGCATCGGAAATGGCGCTCAAGGATGCAGGGCTTAAGATCTCCGATATAAAGGCCATCAAGACTCACAACCCCTTCATCGTAAACGACATCTACATGTCCAGAAAGATGGGAAACGATGTCATGAAGATGAACAACTACGGCTGCTCTCTCGTCTACGGGCATCCCCAGGGGCCCACCGCGGGCAGGTTGATTGCCGAAATGATCGAGGAAGTCGTCATGCTGGGCGGTGGCTACGGCCTGTGGACCGGTTGTGCGGCCGGGGATACGGCGGCTGCTATCATCCTCAAGGTGAGCTAGCGCATCGAACGTCGAAGGGGCCGGGCACCCGGCTTCCGGGGCAAATCAGGCCACTCTGCTCCCAGTTCACCTGAGGGCAGGGTGGCCTTTCTGGTTCTTGTTCTGAGCGCAATGGGAAGGACCTGAAACAGAGGCTCCACCATGGTTACCATCGTCTCTCAATGCCTCGGCGGGCTCGGATTGTTCCTCTACGGCATGAAGATCATGTCCGAGGGACTCCAGAGAATGGCCGGCAAAAAAATGCGCCAGTTCCTGAGCATGGTCTCCAGCAACCGCCTGGTAGGCTGCGGGGTGGGCAGTCTTGTCACCAGCGTGATCCAGAGTTCCAGTGCCACCACCGTTATGCTGGTGGGCTTTGTAAACGCTGGCCTCATAACGCTGGAGCAGGCCATCGGCGTCATCCTTGGGGCGAACATCGGAACCACCGTGACTGCCCAGTTGATCGCCTTCAACATCGAGGCATATGCCCTTCCGGCGATCGCCGCAGGCATCTTTGTGAGGTTTTTCACGGGCCGGCGCAAGTGGATCCATGTGGGGGACACGGTTCTCGGCTTCGGGTTGGTTTTCTACGGGCTGTTCCTCATGAAGGCGGGCCTTGCGCCCCTGCGCGAGGATCCCGCCTTCATTGCCTTTTTTACCCGCTTCAGGGCGGACGACCTCGGGAACATCCTCCTGTGCGTCCTCGCCGGCACCGTCCTCACGATGATCCTTCAGAGCTCAAGCGCCACCGTGGGCATCACCATGGCCCTCGCCAGCCAGGGGCTGCTGGACCTCGGAACCGGGGTCGCCCTGATCCTCGGCGACAACATCGGGACGACCATCACGGCGGAGCTGGCCAGTGTGGGGGCGAATGTCAACGCACACAGGACCGCCAGGGCCCACACGCTCTTCAACGTGATCGGGGTGACCTACATGGTCCTGTGTTTCCCCCATTTCATGGAACTCACCACCTGGATCACAAGTCGCATCATGGGAGCCGGCCCGGCCGACTTGATCCTTGGGGGGGCGAGACCGAACATCGCGCGGTACCTGGCAAACGCCCATACCCTGTTCAACGTCATCAACGCCCTTTTCTTCCTCACCGTTCTTCCCTACCTGGTGAAGGTGGCCGCATGGCTGACACCGCAAAGGAAGGAGGAAGCGAGCATCGATGAGCTCTACCACATCAAGTACATCGACTTCAAATACATCGATACCCCGTCGGTCGCCCTCGCTCAGGCAAAGGCCGAAATCGTGAGAATGGGGGAGGCCGTGCAGGTCATGTACCAGGATGTGATCGGTTCGCTCAAGCAGAGAGAGACCAGGAAGCTTTCCCTGTGGAGAAAGAGGGAAGACGCCCTGGACCTCCTCCAGCGGGAGATCACCCAATATCTCGTCCGGGTGATGCAGACCCCCACCGTGCCGGAAGAATCCAGGGAGGTGGCCTCCTTGATGCGCATGGCCAACAACCTGGAAAGGATCGGGGACGGGGTGGAGCACATTGCCCACCTGATCGAGGACCTCATCGAGCAGAACCTCTCTTTCTCGGAATCAGCCCTTGGGGACTATGAGAGAATTTCGACACGGGTCAGGGAGTTCCTGGACCTTGTCGTGGAAGCGGTCCGCCGGGACGACAAGGAGATCATGGCCAGGGCGACCGAGATGGAGGACGCCATTGACGGCATGAGGCACGAGATGAAGAGCAGCCACCTCCACCGCCTGCTGAGCGGAACTTGCTCCGTGGACCCCGGCCTGATCCTGGTTGACATGCTCGCGGTCTTTGAGAAAATGGGTGATTACTGTTACAACGTCGCCCAGGCCGTGGCCGGGGTCAAATAGGCGATGGAAACCCTGGATCAGAACCCGAAAACCCACTGCATCCGCTGCGGGGAATGCTGCCTCCGCTCAAGCCCCTCCCTGCATCTCCGGGACCTGCCCCTCCTGGAGAAGGATCTGATCCGGAGAAGCGCCCTTTTCACGATCCGCCGGGGAGAGTGGGTGTGGGACAACATCGGCCGACGCCTTGCGGTTGCCGACCGGGAAATGATCAAGATCAAGGGCGTTGACGGAGACAGGGGGGCCTGCATCTTCTATGACGATACCCTGAAGGCCTGCACCATTTACCCCCACAGGCCCGCGCAGTGTGGTGTGCTCAAGTGCTGGGACACCGCCGAATTCATGGAAGTCTACCGGGCTCCGAAGCTGGCAAGGGCTGACATCTTCCCTGCCGGTCCCCTTACGGGACTCGTGGCGGAGCACGAGAGGAGATGCGGTTACGAGGGTCTGGAGAATCTCGTGAAAAGGATTCAACGGGAAGGTGAGGACGCGGTAAAGGCCGTCCTGGAGGTCTTGAGATTCGACTTCCATATCCGCCCCTTTGTTTCGGAAAAGCTGGGTATCGATGCAGACGAGATGGATTTCATCTTCGGAAGGCCCATGATCCAGACTATTTCCAGGTTCGGACTGAAGGTGATCCTGGAACCGGATGGATCCTGCTTTCTCACCACAATCACGGGTGACAGATAGATGATCGACTCGTTGTATCCTTGACGCACAAGACCGAATGCCATACAATCCGAACCCGAAAGCATACGGCCGAAGAGGCGATTGTCGGCGGCGCTCTGGGTGCAGCTTCCGGCGCAGTTCTGGGGAATCTGGGCCGTGGTACAGCCGCAGGGGCCGCCGGAGGAGCCGCGGTCGGCCTGACCCATGCAATCCTGCACTCCTGGGACCCCGACCCGGTCCTAAAGAATTTTGTGGAACGCTGCCTGCGTGAAAAGGGGTACGACCCCATCGGCTGGCAATGAGCCCCCCAGCTCCTCCTGGAAGGTGGGCTCAGCATACGGGAATCCTCCCGGTTTGTCCTTAACGGCATTTGGAACATCGAAGCGCTTTCTTCCTTGACATAGGCCGACGGGGCAGGCAAAGACTACCCATTCTCGCGGACGCACTTGAAACCATGAAGAACTATGCACTCGGAATCGATCTTGGTTCAGCTTCCTCCAAAGGGATCCTCATGGAAAGCGGGACGACGGTAGAGACCTTCGAATGCCCCTCAGGCGGGGATTTCAAACTCACCGCCGAAAAGATGAAGGAGGCCCTCCTCGGAAAGGCGAGCCTCACCCTGCAAGATATCACCCGTACCGTAGCCACCGGGTATGGCGCCCAGCAGGTCGCTTTCGCCGATGAAGTCAAACCCGAGATCTCCTGCCACGGAAGGGGGGTCTTCTCCCTCTTTCCTTCGGTGAGAACCGTCATCGATGTGGGCGACCTTTACAGCAGGGCCTTTCGCATTGATGACAGGGGCGCTGTGGTCCACTTCGTCCTCAGCGGGAAATGCGCCGGTGGAAGTGCCAGAGCCCTGACTGTGATCGCCAAGGTTCTCCAGATCAAGGTTGAGGAGATGGGTGAACTCTCCCTGAAATCGACCCGAAAAGTGGAATTCAATACCGGATGCGCCGTCTTTGCAGAGTCCGAAGCGGTATCCCGGATTGCGGAAGGTGTGGCCAAGGAAGACCTTCTGGCAGGGGTACACCGGGCCCTCGCAGCACAGATCAACTCTCTTGCGGAAAGGCTCGGCATCGAAGGGGATCTCGCCGTCGTAGGGGGTGGCGCAAGAAACCCGGGGCTGGTCAAAGCCCTGCAGGACCTGAACCCCCTTGAGATTACCGTTCCTCCTTCCCCTCACATGACCGCCGCCCTGGGAGCCGCTATCCTTGCGGCAGGCACGGTCTCGCCCTGAAGCACTCAAGTGCACCTTACCCACCCGGCCCCAAGGGCCGGGCTTCTCACCGACGAACGAAATCTCCTTGACAACAGGCCGGGATCCTGTTTATATAAATCGAGCGCTTGCTCTATGATCAGGAACCCTGACGGTCGCGATGAAACCTGCCCCGGAGAGTAAGAGGCCCATGAAAAAAGCAAGCCGTGAACCAGGGAAAGACCTGGTCTATTCCCCGGCAAAGGATGCCGATCTCATCGACACCAAGCATCAGCAGATCGTCCATGCCGCCTGCCACCTGTTCTTCAAAAAAGGGTATCACCGGACGACCATTCGGGAAATCGCCATAGCCTCGGGGATGTCCATGGGGCAGCTCTACCACTACATCTCCTCCAAGGATGACGTTCTGTTTCTCACCTACAAGCAGATGCAGATGATCTGGTACGAGCATCTGATAAGATCCGGGGTGGAGGAGATCCAGGATCGCCTGGAGAGGCTCACCAAGGCCGTCCGCCTGACCCTGGAATTCTCGCTGAAGTACAGGAAGCTCTTCTTCTTCGTTTACACCGAAACTCAATATCTGGAAAAAAGGCATCTCCGTGTCGTCCTGGAAATGGACGACAAGAATGTGGTTGGCTTCTGGCGTCGCCTCTTGAGGGATGTCGCCCGGTCGGCGAAAATCAAGGACGACGTCGATTTCCTTGCCAATCTGGTTTCTTACCTCATGGTATTTCTGCCCTTGAGGGGATGGAACCTCAAGGGAAAGACGAATGACCGACATCTGGATTCCATGACCGCATTCATTCTGAGGGGGTTGGGACTACAGGACGGGACCCGTTGAAAGAGGGGAGGCCTGTCGACCCGCACCGGGCAAAAACCATCAGACTTTGAAAAGGAGATTG
>JAFGPH010000585.1 GCA_016926135.1 Deltaproteobacteria bacterium | reverse complement strand
TCCTCGGGATTTCGGGGGCCTTGGATCTGGACATTTTTCAGCAGCCTGCGACCAAGGTGTTTTTCAGCAACCTGCTAGAATCCCAGGTCCTCATTGATTAAGATGACCTTCACCCTTCCCCTTGGGTAAGACTTCTCCAGAATACTCCAGGTGTTGCATACCCTTTCAGGGGCACTGCATTCCTGGCAGATGCCGGTCCGGGCACATGGCGTTTTTGCCCCGAGCCACATGGTGACGAGGGGCGCGGCGTAGGTCTTGACCCGGCGTACGGCATCCACCAAATCAGGGACGATCTTGTTGCGTCCGGCCAGAATGGCCACCCACTTCGGCCCGAAAGAGATGGCGGCAACACGGTTGCCCGTTCTGTCCAGATTCACAAGGCGACCGGTCTCCGTGACCGCATTGGTCCCGGTGATGAAAAGGTCCGAGAGCAGGGCCTTTCTTCTGAGGTCCATGGACTGATCCAGGGAGACCCCCCTGGCAAAGGGGTCCAGGCATTCCAGGCCGGGCTCCCTCTTCACGGCCCGGTAGAGCCCCGTATCCCGGAACGTTTTGGACCCGCCCCATGCGACCTTCACCCGCCTTCGCAGGAAGTCATGGTCTCCCGGAGGTGGAGGAATGCGGGTGTCGTCCGAAGCCTTGTCAAAAGAGGACTGGAACTTCGAAGGGTTACGCCGTACCACGGGTGCAGCGGCCTCCTGCCCGTGGGGCTCCACGGCCCTTACCCCGGGAATGATCGTTCCCAGGACGATGCTTGCGGCATCATCGGCCCTTTCGGCGAGGAAGACCTCGAAGCCGTTGGCCTCCAGGGCCTTCTTGACCCGATCGCACCTTGATATCCAGCAGTGCTCTGAGGGATTTTCCATGCATCCTCACCGCTGTTGTTCAAGGGGCAAGTTCCGATTCGATCACCCTTCCGCGAGCGTGGAGAGCATCACAAGGGCAGCGGCCCCTGCATGGCCCGATGAATCTCCCGAAGATAGGGACCGGCATTTCATGACGGTCTTTTCTGTTCACCTTGACGTCCCCTGAAAGAAGTCTTGCATGGGAGAAACGTCTTTCGACCCATCGACCTTCATATATCACCTGCACAGGTGGTTTGAAAGGGTTTTCCTTTAGAGGTGCCAGCCGCTTCTGAAAGGAATACCCTGGCGGAATTTGCTTGATCATTGCTTCGAGTCAGACAATAATCGGCGACCTTGCCCGGTATCCGGCCGGGCATTTCAAATCCTGCCCTCCTGGATGGATCGGGGGTTATTCCTGGACGAGGATGGAGAAGTCATGAAAAAGAATTTCTTCCTTTTTTCTCTGGTGGTGGTCTTTGTGCTGGGTTTCCTGCTTCTATTGGACGGAGTGGCCGATGCGAGAAGGATGGGTGGCGGACGATCCTTCGGAAGCAGGCCGAACTACCAGCGAAGCTATGACAGGCCTGCTGCACCCCAGCGGGATGCGGCACAGCCCGGGCAGGTCCGGCCGCAGCAGGGTTCGGGGCAACGAACCGGCGGGCTTTTCGGGGGGCTGGGTGGCATGATGGGAGGGTTGGTCATGGGCAGCCTCATCGGTTCCCTGCTGTTCGGGGGTGGAGGTTTCCATGGCCCGGGTTTCCTGGACATCCTGCTCATCGGGGGCGCGCTTTTTCTCCTCTTCCGGTTCCTGAAGGCCAGAAGGGAGGCCACGGAGGCCGCCGGGCCCATGCGGTTTGAAGGGGCGGGGGTCGATCCCTACCATGGCGGAAGTGTCGATGCCGGCGCATCCCGTTGGGGAGGCCTGACTTCAGGAACCGGTCCCACCCTGCAGGATGTCCCGTCCATTCCACCGGACTTTGACGTGAATGAATTCCTCTCCGGCGCGAAGGCCGCTTACAACAGGCTCCAGGATTCCTGGAACAGGCGGGATCTGGACGACATCCGTCATTTCACCACGCCCGAGGTATGGGAGGAGATCAGGAGGCAGGCAGAGGAAGATCCTGCACCGACCCGGACCGAGATTCTTCTGGTCAAGGCCCGGCTCATCGAGGTGAAGAGTGCGGGAGAAGAAACGCTGGCCTCGGTCTACTTCGATGTGCTCATGCGTGAAAGCCCGGACGAAGAAAGACCGAAGCAGGTGAGGGAGGTGTGGCACTTCAGCCGAAAGGGATCGGAGGCGAAATCCTTCTGGACCCTGGAGGGCATCCAGCAACTGGAGGAGTGAAAGAAGCAGCTACTCCTTCTTCGGGGCACCCGCCTGCGATGCGGGATAAGGCGACTCCAGGAGCGCCACGACCTCGCCGTGCCCGTTTTCCCGTGCAAGAACAAGGGCCGTTTTTCCCTGCCCATTCTGCATCTGGGTGTCCGCCCCGGCCTTGAGAAGCGCAGTCACAATGTCCTTATTGCCAATGGCGGAGGCACTCATAAGGGAGGTGACGCCCAGGTGGTTGACCGCGTTGATCCCGGCGCCCTTCTGCAGAAGAGTGCGGACAATCTCCGGATATCCCTTGGCAGAGGCAAAGATCAGGGCCGTGTTGTTACGGCAGTCCTGGGCATTCACGTCCGCTTTGTACTTCAGAAGGGTCTTGACCACTCCCAAGTGTCCTTTGAGTGAGGCCTGCATCAAGGGGGTGATCCGGCTTTGATCCCTTGCATTCACCCCCGCCCCCTTTTTCAGGAGCATGTCCACCGTGTCCGGGTGGCCTTGAAATGCGGCATGGAAGAGGGGGGTGGCGCCGTGTTTGTCCCGGGCATCCACTTGGGCACCTTTCTCCAGCAGAGACCTCACCTCCTCCGTCTCGCCGTTCCATGCCCTGAAAAAGAGCTCTTCATTCATTTGTGCAGGGTCGTTTCCCCTGCAACCCGGAAAGAGCGTGAGGAGAAGAAACGGAAGGATCCACAGTCTACTGGTCAAGTTCTTTCCTCTTGGTCCATTCGGTGGACATGGGGCAGGGCAAACCCTTTCGGGTCCCCCGGCCCCCGCTTTTGATCGATATGAGCCTGGAGTCGCGGAAGGTGAGCACCGTGATGAACTGATCCGGGCCGCAGTCATAATACCACATTTCATGGCCTGAAGAGGGGCCGTCGTATTTTTTGCCGGGATAGACCATGACAGTCCTGGTCTGGCGTGTTTTCTTGCGTGAGGTCTTCTTCTGTTCCACCACGGTGATCTCCCGGGCATCCGGCACGCCGCACTCTTTCAGGACGCTGTAGGTGGTGTGCCCGACACTCACCAGGCCGTCCCCTCATCGGAAATTCGAATCACCGCGAGCATCAGGGAGGAACCACCCTGCAAGAACCAAGGTTAGGGCCAGGGATAACGTTGCAGTGAGAAGCCTTCCCTGCATGTTTTCACTCCTTTCGCGCGGCTAGGGTCTCGTTCATGCGGGAGATCAGAATAGGCCCAACCCGGGGCCATGTCAAGACGATGCATACCCGACCAATTCAATCACGGTCACCTCGGGGGGAGCCAGAAAGCGAATGGGCGGACCCCACGTGCCTGCTCCCCTGCTCACGTAGAGGGAGGACCCTCCGGGAAGCGCCAGGAGGCCGGCGTCGATCGGATACATCAGCTTCATGACGAGGCTAAAAGGGAAGATTTGACCCTTGTGGGTGTGTCCCGAGAGCTGGAGATCCCAGGACCTGTGTGAAAGGTCATCCACAAAGGGCCTGTGCTTCAGCAGCAGAGTGAAGTGTCCCGGAGGTACCTTTGAGAGAAGCTCCTTTTCGGGCATACCCCCTTCAGCCCCGTGACGGCTTCCGGCAGGATCATCCACTCCCGCGATGGTCAGCCATGGAGTGATCTCCCTTGCCTCTCCCCGGAGGATCGTGAAGCCCGCCCGATGCATGAACGCGAGGGACCTATCAAGCCCTGCATAGAACTCGTGGTTCCCTGTGATCGCGAATTTGCCGTGCCTGGGCGCAATCTCCCTGAACATGTCTGCCAGCGGCGTCAGGTTGTCCATCTGGCTGTCCACAAGGTCGCCGGTGGAGACCAGCATATCCGGCTTGGCATCGTGCACCTTTTCCAGAATCCTGCGCAGCCTGCCTTCCCGTATCATCAGGCCGAGATGCACGTCCGATATCTGTACGATCCTGAACCTTCCTACCCCTGAAGGGAGTTTCGAGGTCATGATGGTCACGTGCTCCGACCGAATCCCGAGCGCCTCCAGGTACCCGTAGAAGGTGATTCCCGCCGCCAGGAGGGCGAGGGCAAGGAACGTTCTGCGCCGGGGAAAAACCCATGAACGGAGTCTCCTTCTCATCACGAACTCCGCCGCCCGAACGGCGAGGCGATATCCGTCTTCCACGAGCGAGGCGCTCAGCAGAAGAAAAAGAAACCCCATCCAGGTGAAGCCTGCATATCCGAGGGCCTGCGCGGGCAGTTCATAGCCCCACCTTTCGAGGAGCCGAACCAGAAACGGGGCGAAGATCATGATGAGGATGAACGGACCTACGACCCACCGGAGGGTCGAGGTGAAGGCGAAGGCCCGCCGGGCCTTCCACAGGAAGTATCCATGGAGGAGCCCATAGACAAGTGTGAAGGTCGAAATGAAAAGGACTATTCTCATGCCGATTCACAGGTATGTTTTCTGCGAAGGAGGAGATGCTCGAGCAGGAGGACCAGCACGATTCCCACAATGAGGCCATTCCCCATAAAGACCTGGAGAGGCGTGGGGAACTGGGCCATGAGGGACGGGGGGAGGAATCCGACCAGGGTGCCGATGAGGAGGGGCAGCCCCACCACAAAGTAGTCTCTGGAGGTGAGACTATGGGCGGTCACCGTAGTGATCCCCACTCCGATCTGCGCTCCCAGGGCCACACAGAGGGCTGCGCCCACGACCGGCTTGGGCACCAGGGCGAGCAGGGCCGCGAGCTTGGGGAGAAAGGCCGCCAGGAGAAGCACGCCCCCGGAATAGGTGACGGCGTAACGGCTTGCCACCCTCAGGACCAGGATCACACCGGGGCTGGTGCTGTAACTGACCGTCCCCACCACACCGAGAAGCCCGCAGGAGATACCGGCCAGGCCGTTGATCAGGATGCCTCGCTTCGTTGCGGTGTTGAGGCGTTCTGAATCCGTTACGCTCGCTACTCCCTGGAGACTTCCAAGGCTGTTCACGATAACGGCCAGATAGGCGCATGCAAAGGCGCTCACCGCAGGCCAGAACAGCGACGGACGGCAGGGAATCAAAGGGGTGACAAAGGAGACCCAGGGAGGGGTCGCGAGTTTCTCCCAGGGGAGGCGACCCATGCCGAGGAAGAGCAAAGAGCCCGCCGCCATACCCACGAGGAGGGAGACGGATTTCCAGAAACCACCCAGCCGATAGGAGAGGGTCGCCATGAAAAGGACGAGACCGAGACTGATGATGAAGGTCATGAAATCCCCCTGCCCATCGACTCCTTCCACACCCGCCATGAAGGCGAGGAGAGGGCGGAGCAGACCCAGGGCAATGAGCATCAGGATCACACCCACCACATTGGGTGTGAAGAGGCGGGTGACCCTCTTGAGCTGCCCGGAGAGCACCGTCAGGACGACCAGGATGCCCCCCGCGATCATACCGCCCTGGATGGCCGGCAGGCCGTATGGCGCAAGAAGGATGAAGGTGAGCACCAGGGCGGTGGAGGGGCCTTCCAGGAGAGGGTAGCGGTGGCCCCAGAGGGTTTGGAAGGCCGTGAAGAAGCCTGAGGTGAGGAGCGTGAACTGCAGGAAACGGATCTCCTGCAGGCCCTCCAGGCGGAGTGCGTTCACGCCCAGGGTAGCGGCAATGACGACGGCGGGAAACATGATGAAGGCCCACTGCATGCCGTAAAGGAGGGCAAGGTGCAGGGGCGGACGGTCGTTCACGTTGTATAGGTAGGAGGCGTTCACTTCATCTTCCGGATACGGACCTCCACCTTGGGCGTATCTCTCAGTAGCTGGACGATTTTCGAGGTATCCGTGTCGCCGAAGTGATAGGGGTAGAGGATCTTCGGTCCAAAGGCCCTTGCCGCATCCGCCACCATCTCCGGAGTCATCGTGTAAGGCAGATTCATGGGAAGGAAGGCGATGTCGATGTCTTTCAGGGCCTTCATCTCGGGTGTGTTCTCCGTGTCGCCCGCGATGTAGACCCGCTTGTCGCCAAAGGTGACCACGTAGCCGTTTCCATGTCCCTTCGGGTGGAAGGGCACCCCGGGGCTCCGCATGTGGACCAGGTTGTAGGCCGGTATAGCCTCGATTCGCAGGCCATCCACCGTCTTCACATCCCCGTTCTTCATGATGATGCCACCGCGCACCTTACTGGAGCAGATTTCGGTGAGGATCAGTTTCGTCTTTTCCGTCCGGATCGTTTCCAGGGCCTTGAGGTCCAGGTGGTCCCGGTGTTCGTGGGTGATGAGAATGAGGTCGGCCTTCGGCATCTGGTCATAATCGGCGTACTGGCCGACCGGGTCCACGTGGATGACCTGGCCCCCGAAGGTGAACATGAGGGTTCCGTGCCCGATGAAGGTGATCACCAGCTCTCCGCTGGAGGTCGGAACGGCGTCTGTTTCAAACGAGGCCGCCTGGATGGGAAAGAGTGCGGCCGCCACAACGAACCCCAGAGACAGAAGACCTTTGCTCATGAGAACCCTCCATTCTTGTTCTACTTCCATGATCGTGGCATGAGAAAGATGATGATGCTGAATATCTCCAGCCTGCCCAGGAGCATGTTCCCTGTCAAGATCCACTTTCCCACTTCGGGAATCCGGCCGAAGTTGCCCATGGAGCCGACCGATCCGAATCCAGGTCCCACCCCGCCCATGGTGGCGGCCGAGCCTGAAAACGCCGTAAGGGTATCCACACCCATGGCTGTCAGAAGCAGGGTGGAGAGAAAGACCACGCTTAGATAGAGAGAAAGGTAGAGAACGGTCACCTCCAGCAGATCTTCGCCCACCGGTACCCTGTTCAGCTTCACGGATATGACGGCACTGGGATGCTGGATCATCTTGATCCTTTTGACGATCGCCTTCAAGAAGATCACGATCCTGTCCACCTTGATGGCTCCTGACGTGGATCCTGCGCAGGCACCCTGAAGAACGAAGAAAAGGAGCACGAGCTGTGAAAATGGCGGCCAGGGCGCGGAATCGGTGGAGGCGAAGCCCGTGGTCGTTCCGAGGGAAATGACCTGGAACGAAGCGTAGCGCAAGGCTTCAGCCCAGCTCTTGCAGCAGTCTCCGTGAATGTTGATGGTGGTCAAAATGATGCCTGCGGCGAGGACAAGGAAAAAGGTGCGGACGACACCGGACCTCCAGATCTCCTTTATGTGTCCCGAGACCG
>JAFGPH010000584.1 GCA_016926135.1 Deltaproteobacteria bacterium | reverse complement strand
AGCACCCGCTTGTCCGAGATGCCGCGGGGGATGAGCTGGTTCTTTACCATTCGCTCTCTGGCAAGGCGATAGTCGTGGGCCATAGCATGCTTCCATTCATGGCTGCAGGATACGTCACCGTATTTATGAAAAGGTGTACCCAGGATCATCTCAATAAAGCGCAGAAATTTCAAGAATGCAATGGATGGTGCCCTTACCGATTAACCCTTGACATCAGGATACAAGAAGAAGTACAAAATACAAACCGACCGACCGGTTGCTTTTGACCTGTTCAGGGCCTACCAATGGACCGAAGAGAAGAAATCTACGAAACGGCTCTGGGGTTGTTTACGGAAAGAGGCTACGACAACACACCCCTGTCGCTCATCGCCAAATCCCTGGGACTGAGCAAGGGGGGGCTCTTTCACTATTTCCAGAGCAAAGAACACCTGCTTTTCCTCCTCCATGAGCACACGGTGAAAAGAGACATGATCCCCATTATCGAGGCGGCCGAAGCGATCCTTGATCCAGAAGAGCGCCTGCGTCATTTCCTGCTGAGCTACAGCCAACTCCTGGCAAGAACGGGCAAGGCTCGGGTGCTCATCCACGAGGTGAAGAGGCTGACACCCGACCATTACGAGGCCATCAGGAGCGTCTGGAGAAGGGCCTTTGATCTGGTGCGGAAGACCTTGATCGAGTTGGAGACTGCAGGTAGGGTCAAGGACGTTGACAAGACATTCGCCGCATTTGCCTTGATCGGCATGTGTTCGTGGGTCTTCTACTGGTTTGATTACTCCCGCAGGGACTCTGCCACAGCGTTGTCCGAAACCTTTCTGGAGATCTTCTTCAGAGGGATTTTTATCTGATAGGAAAGGGGGTGGTATCGGTCTGTGTGGGATTGAGAGGATGATGGAGTATGTTTCATGTCTTGGGAGGAACTTCTTTGGCCTTGCGCAAGAAAGGGAGGTTGACATGAAGAAAGCGATAGGATTGGCAATCGTTGCAGCCCTCATGGTGTGTTTCAGCACACCGGCAGGGCATGCTCAGACCACGGTTTTGAAGGCGATAACCGCCTTCCCGAAGAACCACCTGAACAACGACCCGGTTCCCATATTTGTTGAGAAGGTGAATCGGCGATCCGGGGGCAAGCTCAAAATCGAGTGGGTGGGCGGGCCCGAGGTGTTGAAGACCTTTGACCAGGTCCATGCCGTGAAGTCGGGGACGATTGACATGAACCTTTACTACCCTTTCGGCTATATGAAGCCCCTCATGCCGGAGGCCTGGTGCAAGGGTCTCACCGAACTCGCCGAATGGGAAGAAAGGAAGTCCGGTGCCTTTGAACTCTGGACAGAGGTCTTCGAAAAGAGGCTCAATGCCAAGTATCTGGGGAGATTCCACAGCCTCCTTCCGTTCAAGGTATTCTGCAACAAGAAAATCGAGAAGGTTGAGGATTTCAAGGGTATGAAAATCAGGGTCATGCCCCTGTATATCCCTTTCCTGAAGGCCCTGGGCGCGACCCCGGTGACGATCTCTCCGGATGAAATCTACACGTCCATGGAGCGGGGCGTGGTGGATGGATTCATGTGGCCCAATGTGGGCGTGATCAGCTGGGGGCTCCAGGAAGTGACCAAATTCGTGATCGATCCCGGCGTGTTCCAGATGGAGCCTGCCACAATGATCAACCTGGACAAATGGAAAAAAATCCCCAAGGATATGCAGGACCTCTTGATGGAAATTATGCTGGACATGGAATTGATCGGGTCCATGCGCAACAGCATGATCGAGGCGAAAGAGGATGCGGTGAGAAAGAAGGCCGGCATGAAGACGATTCAGTTGTCGGCCGAGGAGGCCGAGAAGTTCCGGAAAATATGCTATGACGAGACGTGGAAATTCGTCATCGAGAACGCCCCGGAATACGGGCCGAAACTGAGGGCCGTTTCCTCGAAGGCATCCGTGCCCAAGGGCACGTTCCCATGGCAATAACGGGGAATCCGCGGGGAGAGGGCACGTTTTCCCGGGTATTCCCTGACCCTTCCCCGCGTGGAGATAAAAACCATTGGAAATCCAGTTCAGGGCCGGCGCTGAGGGTATGCCGCCCCTGTTGACGGGGGACTTATGGAGGGCAAAGGTCTTTTTGACCGGGTGATCGATGGAATGGCCGTCATGGCGGGGGTACTCCTCTGCGGGGCTGTGATCATCGAATGCGTCGAGATCTGCATGAGGTATTTTGTCCGTCAGCCGATTGTCTGGAGCGTGGAGATCTGCGAGTACATCCTCTTCAGCCTGGCCTTCCTCGGGGCCCCGTGGCTCCTGAAAAGGGGAGGGCACGTGAGCGTGGATATCCTTGTGGAGCGGTTGGGAGGAAAGGGCCGGGTGTTCCTGGTGTTGCTCTCCTCCGCCATGGGGGTCATCGTATCCGCCTTGATCTGCTGGTTCAGCTTGGTCACGGCCTGGGAGTGTTATCAGACGGGGGTCGTGGTGACCAAGACCCTGACCGTTCCAAAGGCCCCCTTCCTGCTTCTGATTGCTTTGGGCTATCTCTTCCTCCTGGGGGAGTTCGGGAGACAGTTCTTTCGGAACATCAAGGCATGGGGGGTGAAAAGCTGATGGAGTGGTGGGCGTTCCTGATTCTCATCGTAGGGTTGTTCCTGTTTCTCCTGGCCCTGGGTCTTCCGGTTTTCCTCGCCTTTACCATCGTGGATGTGGTGGGTATCTATTTTCTCTGGGGCGGGGCCGCGGGCCTCAGTCAACTCGTCCATTCCATCTTTTCCTCCATCAGCAGCTTTGTCCTCCTGCCGGTGCCCATGTTTGTCCTCATGGGGGAATTCCTGTTTCATTCAGGGGTCTTTGTGAAGGCTTTGGATACGCTGGACAAGTGGATGGGGCGCCTGCCGGGGAGGCTTTGCATCCTGAGCATCGGCGGGGCCACACTCTTCTCGACCCTGAGTGGCTCAAGCATGGGCACTTCGGCCATGCTGGGTTCCATGTTGCTCCCCGAGATGGAGAAAAGGGGATACCACAAGAACATAGCCATCGGTTCGTGCATGAGCGGCGCCCTGGCCATGATCATTCCTCCCAGTGCTCTGGCAGTGATTCTGGGGTCTCTGATGGAGATCTCCATCGGCAAGCTTCTGATGTCCGGGCTTCTTCCCGGATTATTGATGGCATCCCTGTATATCGCATATATCATCCTCCGGTGTGCGCTGCAGCCCGGCATGGCGCCCGACTATTCGCCCCGGAAGTATCCGTGGTCCGAGAAACTCAAGGCGTTCGCGGTCCATGTGCTGCCCTTTGGGACGATCATTTTTGTGGTGACAGGCCTGATTTTTGCCGGGTTGGCCACCCCCACGGAGTCGGCGGCCATGGGGGTGGTGACGACGGTTGCGGTTGTGGCTGCTTACAAGAAACTGAGCTGGCCGGTGATGAGGAAATCGCTGGACTCCACTCTGCGGATCACCGTGATGATGTTCATGATCCTGACCGGGTCAACGGCCTTCAGCCAGATCCTGGCCTTTACCGGCGCCAGCAAAGGACTTGTGGAGCTTGCGGTCAGTTTTCCCGTCCCTCATTTCTTCATTGTTGTGGTGATGCAGTTCATGATGATCTTTCTGGGCACCTTCATGGAGCCGGTATCGATCATGATGGTGACCTTCCCTATCTTCATGCCCATCGTGAAGGCCCTGGGTTTCGATCCTGTCTGGTTTGGACTGCTCACCCTCATCAACATGGAGATCGGGATGAAGACCCCGCCCTTCGGCCTGGTCCTGTTTGTGATGAAAGGGGTGGTGCCTTCGGGGATTTCGATGATCGATATCTTCAGGTCTGCCTTGCCCTTTGTGCTGATTGATCTCTTTGCCATGTTGATCATCATGATCTTTCCTTCCATTGCCACCGTTCTGCCCAGTCTCATGAGGTATTAGAGGCCAGGGGAAAGGCGCCGGGAAAGGGCATGGCCGTTTGTTGGAGGAGGAAACCCCATGTCCAGGAGATACCTGCTCAAAGAACTCTCCCGTTACCGGGTGGGGACGTATGCGGACATCCTCTATCGGAACGCATTGCTCTACTCCGATGATTTGGCGTTCAAGGTCGGTTCGACGTCCCTCACTTTTCTGGAGTTCAACGCCAGGGTGAACCGCCTGATCCATGGGCTGGCGGCCATGGGGCTGCGAAAGGGGGAGGTGCTGGGGGCCCTTTGCTGGAATCGTATGGAATATGTGGAGTTCTACGGGGCCGCCATGAAGGGGGGATTCATCGCCTCCCCCTTCAACGCCCGGCTGAAATCGGAGGAACTGGACTACCTGATCAACTATTCCGAGGCGAGCGTCCTGTTTGTGGGTCCTCAGTTTGTGGACATGGTGCAGGCCCTGCGGCCCCGCCTCCCCAAAGTTAGGCATTTCGTTTCCTTGCAGGGTGCGGCGCCTGAGATGGTTTCCTACGATGCCTGGATTGCAGACCATCCTGCGGAGGAACCGGATGTTCAGGTGGAGGAGGAGGACCCCGTGTTCATCTTCTACACGAGCGGGACCACGGGCGTTCCTCGGGGGGCGCTCTACACCCACGCACGCGGGATGGACGACACAAGGAGATTTGCCACGGCGCTCGGCCTGGAGCACGGGGATAAGCAGATCCAGATCATGCCGCTGTTTCATGTGGGAGGCACCAAGAACCTCTGGGGATACTTTTTTGTGGGGGCCGCCAATGTGATCATGCCGCAGGTCTCTTTTGACCCTGTCGCGACGCTGAAAGTCATAGAGGAGGAGAAGGCTACGGATATCCATATCGTTCCCACCCACCTGGCGGCCTTCCTGAACCTTCCTGAAGTGGATACCTATGACCTGCGGAGCCTCAAGCGGATGTTCTACGCCGCATCCCCCATGCCCGTGGAGCTGCTGAAGAGGGGGATGGAGAGGTGGGGGTCCATCTTCCTTCAGTTTTACGGCGCCACGGAGGACGGTCCCAATGTGACCATGCTCTCCAAGATGCAGCACAATGTGCTGGATAGATCCCCTGAAGAGCAGCGCGTGCTGGGTTCCGCAGGGTTCCCGCACATTGGGGTGCATGTCCGGATCGTGGACGAAGAAGGCCATGATGTGGAACCTGGAGATGTGGGAGAGATCATCGTTCAGAGCAAGGGAACCATGAAGGAGTGGTGGCGGAAGCCCGGGGAGACGGCGGAGACGATCGTGGAAGGCTGGGTGCACACGGGGGATATGGGGCGCTACGACGAGAAGGGATACATCTATATCGTGGACAGGAAGAAGGACATGATCGTCTCCGGGGGGGAAAACGTCTTCCCCCGCGAGGTGGAGGAGACCCTGTACGAGCACCCTGCGGTCCTGGAGGCGGCGGT
>JAFGPH010000011.1 GCA_016926135.1 Deltaproteobacteria bacterium | reverse complement strand
GCGCGCCTCCCTGACACCGGGAAAGGGCGCGCCTCGCCTTGACAAGACCCCGTTGGTCCTTACCTGTAAAGAAGATTAAGAAGGGAGGGAAATACCATGGAAAGCAAGAAATTCTCGATTCCCAACATCAGTTGCGGGCATTGCGTGATGACCATCAAAAGGGAGCTTGCGGACTTACAGGGTGTCACACAGGTGGATGGGGACCCTAAGACCAGGGAAATCAACGTCACCTGGGACGCCCCTGCGACCCTGGACAAGATCAAGGCCACGCTGCAGGAGATTAACTACCCGGCGGCCGGGTGAAGCGAGGGAGGAAACCTCCTATGAATGCTTCCACCGCCACAATACCGGTTACCGGCATGACCTGCGCCAACTGCGCCATGAACATCGAGAGGGCGCTCGGAAAGGTTGCAGGCGTGTCCGGGGCGACCGTCAATTTCGGCACCGAACAGGCCACGGTGACCTATGATCCGCAGGAGGCTGCACTCAAGGATATCATGGGAGCCATCGAGGCCGCAGGGTATGGTCTGGCTAGGGCGAGCGTGGAGATCCCCGTGACCGGCATGACCTGCGCCAACTGCGCCCTGGCCGTCGAGCGGGCCCTGGGCAAGAAGGTGCCCGGCGTGGTCAAGGCTGCGGTGAATTTCGCCACGGAGCGGGCAAACGTGGAGTACGTTCCGGGTCTGGCGACCCTGGAGGATCTGGTCGACGCCATCGAAAAGGCCGGGTACGGGGCGGTCCTGCCCGAGGAGGCCCTGGAGGGGGAAGACGCGGAGCTTGCAGCGCGACGGGCGGAGGTGCGCAATCAGACCCGGAAGTTCCTGGTGGGTGCGGCGTTCGCACTTCCCCTCTTTCTGCTCAGCATGGGGAGGGACTTCGCTCTCCTGGGTTCTTGGAGTCACGCCCCTTGGGTCAACTGGTTGTTTCTGGCCCTGGCGACCCCCGTGCAGTTTTACACCGGGTGGGACTACTACACCGGCGGGTGGAAGAGCCTCAGGAACCGGAGCGCCAACATGGACGTGCTGGTGGCCATGGGTTCCTCGGTGGCTTACATCTATTCTCTCTTCCTCCTGCTGGCACCGGGCTTCGGCGCCCACGTTTATTTCGAGACCTCGGCCGTGATCATCACCCTCATCAAACTCGGCAAGATGCTGGAGTCCAGGACCAAGGGCCGCACGGGACGGGCCATCCGGAAACTGATGGGACTTCGTCCCAAGACGGCGGTCATCCTGGTGGAGGGGAAGGAGTCCGCGGTTCCGCTCTCCCGGGTGAAGGTAGGCGACCAAGTGATCGTGCGGCCCGGCGAGGCGATTCCCGTGGACGGCGTGGTGCGGGAAGGGGAATCCAGCGTGGATGAATCCATGCTGACCGGCGAGCCCATGCCCCTGGACAAGAGACCCGGGCAGGGTGTTGCCGCAGGCACCATCAACGGCGAAGGCCTGCTTCGGATTGAGGCGACCAAGGTGGGAAAAGACACGGCCCTGGCCCGGATCATCCGGATGGTGCAGGAGGCCCAGGGCAGCAAGGCCCCTGTGCAGGCCCTGGCCGACAGGGTGGCCGGGGTTTTTGTCCCCGGCATCATCGGGGCGGCCCTGGTGGTTTTCTTGCTCTGGTGGGCCGTGGGCGGCGATTTCGTGCCGGCCATGGTGCGCCTGGTGGCTGTGCTGGTGATTGCCTGTCCCTGCGCCCTGGGGCTTGCCACGCCCACGGCCATCATGGCCGGGACAGGAAAAGGTGCGGAGAAGGGGGTGCTCTTCAAGAACAGTGAGGCCCTGGAACTGGCCACAAGGCTGGACACCATCGTGCTCGACAAGACCGGGACCGTCACCATGGGAAAACCGTCCGTCACGGACCTGTGGGTTCCCGAAGCCTCTTCCGCGACCGGCGAAGAACTGCTGCGGCTGGCCGCCTCCGCGGAAAGGGGATCGGAACACCCCCTGGGACGGGCCATCGTAGAGGAGGCGGAGGCAAGGGGAATCGCACTCCTTCCGACGGAATCCTTCCGGGCGAGCAAGGGGCAAGGGGTCCGGGCCGGGATCGGGGGACAGGAGGTCATGGTAGGAAGACCGGGCTGGTTTTCGGAGATGGGTCTTTCGCTTGCCTCCCTGGAAAAACCCATTCAATCCCTGCAGGATCAGGGAAAAACCGTCATGGTGGTGGCGGCGGATCAGAACCCGGTGGGTCTGATCGCGCAGGCGGACCGGTTGAAGCCGGAGGCGGGAGAAGCGATTCGCGAGTTGCATGCGGAAGGCCTGCAGGTGGCGATGCTCACAGGGGACAACCGGCAGACCGCGCAAACCATTGCATCTCAGGTCGGGATTGGGGAGGTGATCGCCGAGGTCCTGCCCGAGGACAAAGCCGCGAAGATCAGGGAACTCCAGCAGGCGGGGAGGAAGGTGGGCATGGTCGGGGACGGCATCAACGACGCCCCGGCCCTGGCCCAGGCGGATGTCGGACTGGCCATCGGCACCGGCACGGACATAGCGATCGAGACCGGAGACGTGGTTCTGGCAAGCGGCCAGCTCACGGGGGTGGCCAGGGCCATCCGCCTCAGCAGGGCCACCATGAGGACCGTCCGGCAGAATCTTTTCTGGGCCTTCTTTTACAATGTGGCGCTCATCCCTGTTGCGGCGGGCGTGCTCTATCCGTTTGAGATGTTCCCTTCCTTTCTGCGGGAGCTGCATCCCATCCTGGCAGCCCTCGCCATGGCCATAAGCAGCATCACGGTGGTGACGAACAGCCTGATGCTGTCGAGGACGAAAATTTGAGGGGAAGGCGCCGATATCGCGCCCCGCTTCACGACCCTTTCGCCCCTCATTCGCCTGGAGGTAACAAAAAAATTCGAAAAATCTTGTCCCCTTGACTTAGGTCAAGGCGCGAAACGCGTACGTCGGGTACACTCCCCTTCAACAATAGGAACAGAGCCGGGGTTCGCCGGGCTTTATCAACCCTAAAAAGAGAAGGAGGCAGAACATGTTTTGTTACCAGTGTGAGCAGACGGCCAAGGGAGAAGGATGCACCAAGATCGGTGTGTGCGGGAAACAGCCTGACGTAGCTGGCCTGCAGGATCTTCTGATCTACGCCCTGAAAGGGCTCTCGCTCGTTGCAGTGGAGGGACGCAAGGTAGGAGTGAGCGAGAAGGAGGCGAATGTCTTCACCGCGCAGGGGGCCTTTTCGACGCTCACCAATGTGGATTTCGACCCCCAGAGATTCGTGCCCAGGATCCACCGCGCCGTGGAGCTGAGGGACAGGCTGAAGGCCAAGGTGAAGGCGGCGGGCGGAAAGGCGGACTTTCCGGAGGGTCCTGCCACCTTCAAGCCGGAGAGCACCCTGGACGGATTGGCGAAGCAGGCCGAAGGCGCGGGCCTCAAGTCCGACCCCGGCATCAATCCGGATATCCTCTCTTTGCAGCACACGGCACTTTTCAGCATCAAGGGGATCGCGGCCTATGCTGACCATGCCCAGATCCTGGGTCAGGAGGATGACAAGGTTTACGCCTTTATCCACGAGGGCCTGGCTGCAATGCTGAACAAGGAACTCGGCTTGAACGATTGGGTGGGGCTGGTGCTCAAGAGCGGGGAGATCAATCTGAGGGCCATGGAACTGCTGGATGCGGCCAACACGGGAACCTACGGCCACCCCGTACCCACCAAGGTCCCCCTGGGCGCCAAAAAGGGCAAGGCCATCCTGGTTTCGGGTCACGACCTGAAGGACCTGGAGGCCATCCTGAAGCAGAGTGAGGGGAAGGGGATCAACGTATACACCCACGGCGAAATGCTGCCGACCCATGCGTATCCGGGCCTGAAGAAGTATCCCCACTTTTACGGCCACTACGGCACTGCCTGGCAGAACCAGCTCAAGGAGTTCAGCCAGTTCCCCGGCCCGATCCTGATGACCACCAACTGCATCCAGAAACCCCAGGATTCCTACAAGGACAACATCTTCACCACGGGGCTGGTCGGCTGGCCCGGCGTGACCCACATTGCCGACAAGGACTTCACGCCCGTGATTCAGAAGGCCCTCGCGATGCCGGGCTTCCAGGAAGATGTGAACGGAAAGAATGTCACCTGCGGCTTCGGTCGAAACACCGTCATGGGTGTTGCCGGCACCGTGATCGAGGCGGTGAAGAGTGGGGCCATCAAGCATTTCTTCCTCGTTGCCGGATGCGACGGCGCAAAGCCTGGGAGGAACTACTACACCGAGTTCGTGGAAAAAGTGCCCAAGGACTGCGTGGTGCTCACCCTGGCCTGCGGGAAATTCCGTTTCTTCGACAAGGACCTTGGGGATATCGGCGGCATTCCCAGGCTGCTGGACATCGGCCAGTGTAACGACGCCTACTCGGCCATCCAGATCGCCGTGGCCCTTTCCAAGGCCTTCAATGTGGATGTGAACCAGTTGCCTCTTTCCATGATCCTTTCCTGGTACGAGCAGAAGGCGTGCGCCATTCTCTGCACCCTTCTCTACCTTGGGATCAAGAACATCCGCCTGGGGCCCAGCCTGCCGGCGTTCATCACGCCCAACGTGCTGGACGTGCTGGTGAAGAACTTTAACATCATGCCCATCAGCACGCCGGATGCGGATTTGAAGGCGATATTGGGATAAAGAAGTAGTCAGAATACAGAAGTCAGTAGTCAGAAGAAGACAAAGGACAAAAGACCATGAAATGCCCAGGACAGGACAGCCGCTACTGGAAGCCGGGGGCCATCTTCGAGGCCAAATGCCCCAAGTGCGGGGCCGAGGTGGAGTTCTTCAAGGATGACACCACCAGGCGCTGCACCCAATGCGGGCACCGGTTCCTCAACCCCGGAATGGACTTCGGGTGCGCCTCCTACTGCCAGTATGCGGAGCAGTGTATCGGGAACCTCCCTCCGGAGCTGATCGGCCAGAAGGAGGACCTCCTCAAGGACCGGGTGGCCGTGGAGATGAAGCGCTATTTCAGGAACGACTTCAAACGCATCGGCCACGCAAGCCGCGTGGCCCGGTATGCGGAGAAGATCGGCAGGCAGGAAGGCGGGAACCTGGCCGTCATCCTGTCGGCGGCCTATCTCCACGACATCGGCATCAAGGAAGCCGAGCGGAAGCACCAGAGCAGCGCCGCCCGGTACCAGGAGGAGGAAGGCCCGCCTGTGGCGAGGGAGATCCTCACGAGACTCGGGGCGCGGGAAGGCCTGATCGAGGAGGTGTGCGACATCGTCGCACACCACCACCACCCTCGACCCGAGGAGACTGTCAATTTCAAGTGTGTCTACGATGCGGACAGCCTGGTGAATCTGGAAGAGGGCGCGACGGAGGCCCCCATCCCGGAGGAAAGGCTGGCCTCTATACTGAAAAAAGCATTTCTCACCGAAACCGGACGGGAAACGGCAAGGCAGGTGCTGGGAGGGAGTTTGTGATGAAAGTGAGCAGAAAGATCATTCGAATCGACGAAGAGCTCTGCGACGGGTGCGGTCAGTGTGTCCCGTCCTGCGCGGAGGGCGCCATAGCCATTGTGGATGGAAAGGCCAGGGTATTGTCGGAGAAGTTCTGTGACGGGCTGGGGGCCTGCCTCGGAGAATGCCCGCAGGGGGCGCTCTCCATCGAGGAAAGGGTGGCGGAGGAGTTCGACGAGAAGGCCGTGGAGATCCATCTGGAAAAAACAGAGAACACCTCTGCCGCAGAGGAAACCCCTATGGCCTGCGGATGCCCCTCCAGCCATATCCAGATCCTCTCAAGGACCGGCCCCTGCGAAACGGCCAGTGAACCCCGCCGCCTGGAAGCCTCGGGTTCGGAGCTTTCGCACTGGCCCGTGCAGATCCGGCTGGTTCCCCCCAAGGCCCCGTTCCTCAAGAGGGCACATCTTCTCGTGGCGGCGGACTGCACCGCTGTGGCCTGTCCCGATTTTCACCGGGAGTTCCTGAAAGGCAAGGCCGTTATGCTGGGGTGCCCGAAGTTCGACGATGTGGAGACCTACGTCGAGAAATTCAGGGACATCTTCCGGGAGGCGGACATCCAGTCGGTCACGATCCTGGACATGGAGGTCCCCTGCTG
>JAFGPH010000583.1 GCA_016926135.1 Deltaproteobacteria bacterium | reverse complement strand
CAGATCGCAGACTCCATCTACGCCCTCTATCCCCAGAGATACAAGGATATCTTGATCGGCATGGCCGAGACATCGGGATTGGGGATCCAGAACCAGATTGTGTTGAATGCGATGGAATGGTTTCCAAAGATCAATGCCTTCGTTCCCCATTGCTCCGGCATTGCCGTCTGGGGAGAGAACTCTTTGATGCGGAAGAGATGATGGAGGTCCTGGACACCACGATCCCGGAAGGTGGCCCCACACAGCCGACCGAGACAATCTACCAGATTATCGCCGTCCCCGATGATCTGACCCTGTGGCTCAAGGCGCCGGGGAATTTCGACTGGCAGAGGGTTGAGTTGCGAACTTTGTTTGATCCGGCCCACTGACAGAAGAGGACGGTGGGCCATTCAATATTTCACCTGGAGGCATCAGGATGGGCATTCTATCAAACCGGATCAAGATTGGAAAACATCTTGGATATTCGGGGTGCGATCCCCGTCTCGGTAATGAAACTCAGTCAGAAGGCCAGGGTGATGGAGAACCCGTAGGGCCCTCTCCTGATGAAAAGGGTGAGGGATGAGAGGTGATGGTACGCGGAGATCGCTTTCTGGAAGTCCTCCAGGCCGGAAACGGCCGTCTCGTTCACCTTGAGCACCAGATCCCCGGGCTGCAGCCCGATGCGGGCGGCCTCGGAACCCTGCCTCACCTTGTCGATGACCACCCCGTCCTTGATGCCGTACTGCCTCTTCGTTCCCTGATCCGCCCCCGCCACGCGGATGCCCATGCGTCGATCCACCATCTCCACCGCCAGTTCCAGCGGAAACGAGCTAGGCTGAACGGAAAGGCCGATTTCCTCCCCCTTTCGGAACACGCCGAGACGCAGCCTGTCACCCGGTGTGTACTCTGAGAGATTCCCCCGGTATTCCTCCAGGGAACCCATGGCCATCCCTTCCATGCGCACAAGGATGTCACCCCTGCGGATGCCTGCCCGGGCCGCCGGTCCATCCCTGTAAACATCGTTCACCAGAAGTCCCTTCATCTTCCCGGGGAAAGCAAAGGACTTCCTGAGCCCGTCGGTCAGTTCCTGCAGTTCCAGGCCGAGCCAGGGGGCCCGGACCTCCCCGGCCCGGAGGAGTTCCTTCACGATGCGGCCCACCTTGTTGATCGGGATTGCAAAGCCGATTCCCTGGGCCTTCTGATAGATAGCCGTATTGATCCCAATGACCTCCCCCTCGATGTTGAGCAGGGGCCCGCCGCTGTTTCCCGGGTTGATGGAGGCGTCAGTCTGGATGAAATGGCGGTATATCGTCTCCTCGGCGCGCACGGACCGATCCAGTGCGCTGACCACACCGGTCGTGACCGTGTGGGAGAGCCCGAAGGGGTTTCCAATGGCGATCACCGTCTCCCCGATCATCAGATCGTCGGAATTCCCCATTCTCACCTCGGGGAACTTCTGATCGCTCGCGATCTGGAGCACGGCCAGATCGGACCGGGGATCGGAACCCAGCAACCTGGCCTTGAACTCCCTCTCATCGGCCGTGATCACCTTGATCTCGGTGGCCCTGGCCACCACATGATGGTTCGTGACGACATGGCCCTTCTTCCCGTCAACAATCAGGCCGGAGCCCAGGCTGGATCGGGTATACTCCCTTGAAAAAAACTCGGGGAAAAAGTCCTTGAAGAAGTCCTCCCCGTGGAACGGGAAAAAGGGTCTTACCCTTTCCTGCACAATGGTGCTGATATTGACCACCGCCGGGCTCACCTTCTCCACAGCCAGCACCACCGGGGTGCGCCTTGAGGACTCCTTTGCCAGCAGGGGCGCTCCAATCAGGGTCAGGCCCGCCAGAATCACGATGGTCACGAGGCTGGTCCAATACGGAGACGCGCATACGGGTGTAACGAAGTTCCTCATCCGCATTTCCCCCCTGCATGAGTGCTCATTTTGCCTCCCCAAAGAAGATTCGATCTTCATCCATTTGGAACCTGCTTCGAGTGTTCGCCCCGAGGGATCGAAAAGGAGCGCGAATCTTGCGGTTCCATCAAGGCTGGTACAGGTAACTCCAGGTCTCGGTAAGCACGTCTTGACCCAATTTGAGAAAGGCCCGCAGCTCGACAGGGTCGGCCGTTTTCCGGTCGGTCGAGGGTTCGACCTTTTCGCCGTCCATCCGGATCTGGAACACGAGGCGCCAGCGGCCGTTCACACGGTTCTTGGAGAGTTGCTGCTCCACGAGTTCGGCGTTGGCACCCACGTTCACGACGGCCTGGAGGGGCTTGTCCGCAGGGAGGGCCTCGAGCAGGCTGCCGGCAAAATCCACCACGAACTTCCTGGTCCCTTGCTTCTTGCCCTTGGCCGTCCGGGTGGCAAACACCCGCCCTGCCGGAGGTCGTCCGCCGTCGGAAAAGTAGTGCCAGCTCATACGGTAGTCAAAGTGAATAGGCTGCCCGATTTCGGGTAGCCCGGCGGGCACGAAGAAGGCGACAATATTGTCGTTGATCTCCTTGTCCGTGGGAATCTGGATCAGTTCCACACTCCCTTTCCCCCAGTCGTCCACAGGACTGATCCAGAGACTCGGCCGGTTTTCATAGTGACTTTCCATGTCCTGGTAGCTCTCGTAGTCCTGGTCCCTCTGGCAAAGGCCGAATCCCCTGGGATTGGTAACCTGAAAGGAGGTCGCCAGCAGGTGCCTGGGATTCACCAGTGGCCGCCAGATCCACTCACCCGAGCCCGTGGTCACCATGAGCCCGTCCGAGTCATGCACCTCGGGCCGGAAATCATCCACCGGCCTTAGGCTGGCTTCCTCTCCGTAGTAGAACATGCTCGTCATGGGGGCCAGCCCAAGCTTCCGGACCTTCTTGCGCAGATAGATCACGCTTTTGACATCCATCATGGTCTCTTTTCCAGGGTAGACGTCAAACTGATAGGCCCCTGTCAGGCTCGGGCTGTCCATGAGGGCATATACGGTGACCTCCTTGGCATTGGGAGCAGGTTGGACAACCCAGAACTTCCTGAAATAGGGAAACTCCTCCCCTCCGGGAAGAGCGGTGTCGATGGCCAAGCCCCTCGCGGAAAGACCGTAATGGATGTTCTGGCAGACCGCCCTGAAGTAGCTCGCCCCCAGGAACACAAACACCTCGTCGTGATAGTCCTTCCTGTTGATGGGATAGTGGACCCTGAAGCCCGCAAACCCGAACTTGTCCGGTACCAGGGCCTCCACCTCCTTGCGCTTGTAGTCGAAGAGGTCCTTGGAAAAGAGGTATTCCCGGGCCCGGCCCTGCGGATCCACGATTTGAAACCCAACGACGCGATCGAAGTAAAGCCCCGGATGGAAGAACTGGACCGTAAAGGGGAGACCCTCTTCGCGCCACAGGGCCTTCGGGGGCTTGAACCGGATATCCCGCCACTGATCGTAGTTGATCTTCAGGAGGGAGTCCGGTACCTCTCCTTCAGGGATCTTGAAAGGCGAACTGGCTAGATCCCTTGCCTCGTCCACGACATTTTGAAAGCAAAAGGGCACATCCGCCGCCGTGAGAGGGGATGGATTGAGGATCCATCCGAGAACGACCATCCAAAGAAACCCCCAAAGCGTGTGGCCACCGACAACCAAACCGGCTCGGTCCGACAGGAATCTCCTCCACCGTATGGACCCGGCCGGCCTTTTCACTGAACATTCCATTGACGTCCCTCTCCCCTTCAGTCTCAGCCCTGCTTTGAGCAATACGTCAAAGCATTTTTTCACCACCCGTCCTCTGTGACCTCCGTGCCTCTAGCGACCCGTCCTCCGCAGTAGCCTGCTACGGAGGATGGAAGCGGGTGGTGAAATCACGGATAGAATGCAGATCTATTTCATGCCCTCCTCACTCATGAGACACTTCACCCCAGGAACTCGGAAATGATGGCTTCGAGCCTCCCGGTCTTCCTCCCGTAGAAGTGGTCTCCTCCCTCAATGACCTCGAGCTTGGCCTCCGGATTCCAGGTGGGGAGCATCTTCTCCACTGCCTCGCACCCGGCGATCTCATCGTCGGTGCCCACAATCACCAGCCTGATCTTGGGGCTGTGCTTGAGAAAACGGAAATCGATGAAGCTGACCGGAGGGGAAACCATGATCAACCGTCTTGCCAGGTGAAACCTCTCGATCCCCAGGGCATTCACCCAGGCGCCGAAGGAGTATCCCGCCAGGTCGATCTCCTTCTTCCCAAGGGCATCCAGGTAGCTCAAGGCCGCGGCCACGTCCTCCTGCTCACCCCTTCCGTTGTCGTAGGAACCCTGGCTTGCGCCCACTCCCCTGAAATTGAACCGGAGGGTGCTGTAACCCTTTTCGCGATAGGCCCCGACTACCGCCTCCACGACGTTGTTGTGCATCTCCCCGCCATAGAGCGGGTGGGGATGAGTCATAACGACCCCTTTGTCACCCGGCAAATGCGCAAGCAGGCCCTCCAGCTTCAGCCCCTCTGCCTCAAAAAAAATCTGCTCTTCAGACATTTGTATGACCTCATCGCTGTTGCGTACTAAATTGCCTTTTTAACGTTTGGCGGGTTTTCCTGTCAAGATAACCTTAAGGCAGGGAGGGTAGTCGGCCGGTAAGCGGGACTTTGAAAGGATATCACCTTGTCACAAAAGCTTATACATGCCTGACAGATCCGTGCCTGCTCCTGATTGCAGGTACTGTTATCTTTAATTTGGAAGGCAGTTCAGATGTGGATGGAGCACATGGGGAAAATAACCTGAATCGTATGATTACTTTTGGTGTGGAGAAGTTGCGTGTCTTTGCTTGAGATTATCCCAATATCGCCTCCGTGGTGCGGACCCCAAACTCCCTCGCCGCCCGCTTGTGATCCATGAACACATCCACCCGCATCTGATATCGCTGATTCATCACATCGTTGATGATATACGGCCCCAACCCCTTCAGATAGACCCGTTTCCCGAAGGTCCAGCCCATGTTGAACAAGTCCCGACTCACGGCCACAGTTCCCGGCCTGGGCGGTCGAGTGCTGGCTGCGATGCGGGGATCCGCGTCGCACTCCGCTTCGCACGCCGAGTAGGCGCTCACCTCCACGATCCTCTGCCTGCTCCGGAGGATGGTCTTCTTCGCCGCCCGAGCCCTCCGCTGCCAGAATTCACGCTTGACATCCAGCAGCTCTATCCGCTGCTCCAAGGCCCTGACCGTGGCCTGTTGTACAGTTGCCTCACCATCCCGAAACACCCAACCCAGCCGCAGCGCATAGGCGTGGGAGGCGAACAGGAGTGCCACGATAAATGCGAGCTTGAGGGTTTGAGCAGGCTTCAAAGTTCAACCGCCTCCTGGAAAATCTCCACTGCGCCTGGGGATGCTGAGCATTGGTCATCAAGGGGATTGAGCTTGCCGTAATCCATTCTGCCCATCCCCTGGAGCAAGATGTGTGCCGTGAATAAGCAACCTAGATACTGTGGTAGTTCAAAAACTTAGAGGAAAGCAAACGTGAGGCAAAAAAGGATGGGAAAGCAAGTACCACACAAGAGTGTAATCCACTTCCACAAAGTGGAATCACTTTACACATCCTCTCATTCGAGCCATGGATTTGTCGCAATCTCCCGTCCGATGGTTGAAGAAGGCGAGTCGCCGTAGTCGTGTCCTGGCCAGACCACCGTCTCATGGGGGAGGGTCATGAGTCGAGTCCGTATGCTCTCCATGAACTGGGCGTGAGACGACCCGGGCAAGTCGGTGCGCCCTATGCCGCCCACAAACAGGGTGTCCCCCGTAAAGAGGTTCCCGTCGCTCAGGAGACAGATGCCCCCGGGGCTGTGTCCGGGGGTATGGATCACCGTCAGGGAGACGTCTCCCGCCGAGATGACATCGCCCTCCTGCACATGAATGTCCGCAGGTGGGGACGGCGCAAATCCCATGGCGCTGGCCCTCGCCTGCCCGGCCGGGGAGTTGAAAAGCTGGTCATCCAGTGGATGCATGGCGATCTTCGCCCCCGTGAGGGCCTTGACCCTGCCGTTGCCGCAGGTGTGGTCCCCGTGACCGTGGGTATTGACGATGGTGGCAAGGGAGAGACCTCTTTTCCGGATATGGTCCACCAGTTCCTCCTCGTCTCCCCCGGGATCGATCAGAAGGGCCTCCCCGGTGCGGGGGCACGACAGCAGGTAGGCAAAGACGGCCATGAATCCGACCCTTATCTGTTCCAGGTCCATAAAGACTCCTTTCGTTTTCCCAAGATCCAGGCTTCGTGGATAATGGAATTTTCCATTTTAATCAATGGGAAAAATCGTGACCTGAAACCCCCGCTCATGAATACCGCGAAAGGACGGGACCCCCGGCCCTGGTTCAAGCGCTGCAGGCCCTCACGGTCCGAGATGAAGGATCTTCCGAGCCTCGTCGGGCGTAGCAACTTCCCTGCCGAGTTCTTTTGCCAACCGGACCACGCGCTCCACCAGTTGGGGGTTGGTCGCCGGTTCCCCCCGCCGGTAATAGATGTTGTCTTCCAGTCCGACCCTCACGTGGCCGCCCATCAGGATGGCATGCACGCCCAGGACCAGCTGGGCATTCCCGATGCCCGCAACCGTCCAGGTGGCGTCCCGGGGAATGGTGTTCTTCAGGTGGACGAGGTTCTCGATAGTCGCCGGTATGGCCCCCTTGAGACCCATCACGAAACCGAAGTGAAGGGGCGGGACGGCCAGTTTCTTCCCGACCAGGTCCAGGGCATTGGCAACCATGCTCACGTCAAAGATCTCCATTTCCGGCTTGACGCCGTACCGGAGCATGTCCCTGGCCAGACCCTCGATCAGGGAGGGGCTGTTCACGTAGACGGCATCGGGGAAGTTCACCGAGCCGGTGGTAAGGCTTGCCATCTCGGGACGAAGTTTCAGCCGTTCGCACCGTGTCTCATAGCTCATGCCCGCGCGTCCGCCGGTGGAGATCTGAAGGATCAGGTTCGTCCTTTCTTTGAGCCCCGAATGGATCTCCTGAAAAAGGCCATACTCCGGAGAGGGTGACTCGTCCGCCGGATTCCGGGCATGGATGTGAATAAGGGCGGCCCCCGCCCCCGCACACCGAACCCCCTCCTCGATGATCTCCCCGGGCGTAATCGGGACATGGGGATTCATTTTCTTCTTGGGGACCGATCCCGTGGGTGCGACCGTAATGATGAGTTTCTCCATACCCCTCTCCCCACCAGCACTCACCCGGAAACGGAGCGTTCCGCCTCGTGGAACCTGCCGAACAGCTCCATCATCTCCCTCTTGAATCCATCGGGCACGGCGGAGAGCATCTCCACGGGCAGTTCCACGAACTCGCCGGTTGCCCTGGACAGTACGTGGCCCTTCTCATCCAGGACCTCTGCCCGGGCCCCGATGAGGGGTGTCTTGCTCTCCTTCAGAAGCCTCCCCCTCACCGTGAGGGGGACGCCGACAAGCACCGGCCTGATGTATTTGACCTCCATTTTGCGGGTCACGAAGAAGACCCTCTTGAAATAGATGACGGTCCAGGACATCACCTCGTCGAGCAAGGTGGATATGATGCCCCCGTGTGCCATGTTCTCCCATCCCTCGTGATGGTTTTTGAGGGTGATGTCGGAGCATATGGCATCCCCTGAGCGGTAAAAACAAAGGTTCAAACCGATGGGGTTAGCCGTGCCGCAGGCGAAACAGGTGTGTCCTTGCAGTTTGGGGATCTCCGTGCGTAGTTCGTCAGCCATATCACAATGCCTCACCACTTAGAATTTCGACTGTCCCAGAGCATCGTGTACCATGTCATCTCGTGATCCCATTCGCGAACGAGGAGGGCGCCCGTCACAGACATCTCCTGCCTGACCTCCGCCGCCTGGCTCCTCATCAGCCCCGAGAGAAGGATCAGGCTCTTGCGCCGGAACGCCCCCGATACGATGAGACCCTTCAGCACCCCGTGATGAATGTTGGCCACCACCAGATCAGCCTCTTCATGAATGCAGTCCTCGGCCTTGCCCTGAACGACCCGGATCGTCGCCTCCAGCCGATTCAGTTCCACATTCCTCCGTGCCGTCTTCACACACAAGGGATTGAGATCCACGGCCAGTACCTCTTCCGCACCCAGAAGCGCCGCAGCAAGGGCCAGGATCCCCGTGCCCGTGCCCAGGTCCATGACGCGTCCCATGGGGGCAAGGCCCTGCAGGTAGACGAGCGCACTGAGGCAGTCCCTTGTTGTGGGATGGAGCCCCGTGCCGAACACCACCCCGGGGTCCAGCCACATCCTGATCTCCCCTTCCACAGGACCCACCGCCTGCCAGGGGGCTGAGATCACGAAGGGATCGATCCGAAGAGGAGCCAGACCTCCGCCCTGCCACTCCTCGTATGTGAAGTGGTAATCCTCCAGAAGTCGGAGTTCCGGTCGCCTTTCCAGGAGGCCCGATACCTCCCCCCCGGATGGGGTACTGAAAAACAGGAAGGAACTCATGTCTTCGACCCAGTTTCCGAGGAAGGCACAACCCAGTTTGCCCTCTTCCGACTCGGGAACAACCCCTCCGAGCATGTACACGTAAAGGTCCCGATAGGGGCTCACGGACATTGCCTTATCTCCCGCACGTCCATATCGGCCTGAGACGATGCAGCCATGATCCCGTCAGGAGGACAATCGTGTTCGCGTTCGACAGGGGGCCCGGGCCGGCCCCGCTGTGCTCGAATGAGCCTGATCGCACGGCTGCATGTGTCCATAGAGCAAGACGGCTCACTTTGAAACCCCTCCGGTTCGAACTGGAGGAGTCGAGATATGAAAAAGGACCATAGGGCTTTCTCCCCTACCTGTCAACAGGGTTCGGCCTCGGCCATCAGGAGCACCCCCTGGAATTACCTCTGGATGACCTACGGCGCTTTTCCCATTCATACAGGGACGTGTGCACATGGCGTTTTTCCTGTGGTAATGCCAAAAACTGTGGACATATTTCATCTTTTGCTTCAACATGGGGCCATCGGGGGTGGAATGACAGAGAAAGGTCATACGGACAGTCACAGAAATCGTTGGCGGAACTGGATTTCGGTTTTCGAGAAGGAACTTGCCGTTGAGATGCAGAAGGCGCCTGCACCTTCAGAAGTGCACGATCATGATCATATTCTCCGTGTCCTCCGCCGCTGTATCCGTCTCGGAGAAAAGCTGGACGCGGATCTTGAGATCCTGGTTGCTGCGGTCTATCTGCACGACCTCGGACGACATTACATTGAGGACAGCGCCCACGGCGCCCTCAGCGAACAGAAGGCAAAGCCAGTGCTGGAACGGATTGATTTTCCGGGCAAAAAAAGAGAGGCTGTTCTGCACGCGATCAGGGTGCATGATATCAGCGTGGCCCATCAAGACAGGACCAGTCTTGAATCGAAAATCCTCTACGATGCCGACAAGATTGATACGCTGGGGGTCGTAGGTATCTTGAGGTACATCCGTCACTATTACGGGAAAAAATCCATAGACTTCGTCCTCGACGATATTGAGGCCCGATGGGAGGGGCTTGCTCTTCCAGAGACACGGGATTTGGCCCTGGAAGACTACGAATACATCAAAGACTATTTCATAGAACTGAAAGAGGAGCTTGGGGCGGCTGCATGGGGGTCACCGCAGGGGACTCCTCAGCCCCTCTGAACGGATGGCTCCCTTCTGCCATGATTACTCCTTCCGCCGGAAGGGCAAATGCCCTCTCACACGCTTAGGGCTTGTTAGGAAATAACCTTCACAGATCGGTCATGTTGCCGTTCGCCCTGAGGTATCGAAGGGTGAATGCTCCGCTCATGCTTCCATACCTCAGCATGAGCGTTGATCATAGGTCCATCGTAAAGGTTATTTCCTAACAGATCCTCAGTGCTTGGATTCGCAAATACGGACACGTATGGTGAAACCGCAAAGCATATATCAAGGAATCCCCGGAGAGATCCGTGAAGAGATTTTCGAGGAGAGTCCTGACATTGTTCCCCAGCCTCTCCTTGAAACCAAGCCGCGACTTCCGGTTCACGATGCAATCCGAATAGTCATGGAACAGGTGGGTTTGTCGGCCATGAAAGACCATTCCCTAAATCGGGGACGCGGATGAGGAACCGACAATGAAAAGAATGAAATCAGTCACGCTTTTTCTCCCCCTCTTTTTGATTCTCTTCTTTCCCGCGGCGTGGGCCCAACAGCTGCCCGAGGGCTTTGTCTACCTGGAACACGTGATTCCGGATATCCACATCGAGATGCGCTATCTAAGCGCGGACAACTTCGTTGGGGAACCCATCGATGGATACATCCAGACGCGCTGTATCCTGAGCAAGCCCGCTGCCATAGCCCTGAAGCAGGTTCAGGAAGACCTCAAACGCTTCGGCCTGGGACTCAAGGTCTACGACGCCTACCGTCCGAAACAGGCGGTCCGTCATTTCGTCAGATGGGCCGGAGACTTACAGGATACGAGGATGAAATCCAGGTACTATCCCGAGGTGGACAAGAAGGACCTCTTTCTGTTGGGATACATCGCAGAAACCTCCAGCCACTCAAGGGGTAGCACGGTCGATCTGACCATCGTCTCCATGAATCCCGTAGGGGCAGATGAAGAACTGGACATGGGAACCGGGTTTGATCTGTTCAGCCCGAAATCCTGGCCTGATAATCCTTCGATGACCCCCTCCCAGCGGGCCCACCGCATGCTGCTCCAGGCACTGATGAAGCAGCACGGGTTTGAGCCCTACCCCCAGGAATGGTGGCATTTTACGCTGAAAGACGAGCCCTTTCCGAATACCTACTTTGACTTTCCGGTCCAGTGAGCGGGCGGTTCGTAGCCCTCCATGTGGCAGAGCCACCACAGGAAAGGGATTGACTCAAGGATCTAACGGTGCTACATTATTCCAATATTATGCTGGAAGATGGCGTCTGCCGTTTTAACCCATTTTTCGAAAGGAGGCTTACCATGAAAAGGACATGGATTCCGTTGATCGTCTTCGCGCTGTTCCTGATGGCCGGATGCGCCCCCACCTACCACTTCGGTGTAGAGGACAAGTCCTGTGTCGTCCCGGATGAGTTTGGGCAAACGGAGGCAGCCATCGCAAGTGCCGAGAAATCATCAGCCGCCAAGTACTGCCCCGATAAAATCGCCAGGGCCAAAGCCCTAGGCAAAAAAGGGGTGGAAACCTACTGGGCCTGCAGGACCGATGAAGCCCTGGCCATCCTTGATGCGGCCCGGAGGCTCGCCAAGGATGCGGAATCCTGCCAACCACCCAAACCAAAAGTGGCACCACCTCCCCCTGCCGTCACTCCTAGACCAGCGCCCCCTGCCAAGCGGGAAGTCACCCTGAAATGGGTTCACTTCGATTTTGACAAGGCCGACCTTACGCCTCAGGCCAAGGCGACCCTGGACGAGACCGCGAAGATCCTGAAGGATCATCCTGGCATGATGCTCGAGCTGGATGGATACACCGACGTAATCGGCACTGACGCGTACAACCTGAAACTCTCCGAGCGAAGGGCAAAGACAGTACATAACTATCTCGTTTCCAAGGGGGTCCCTGCTGCCCGCCTGAAGGTAAAGGCACTTGGCAAGTCAAACCCTGTTGCCGACAATAAGACACCTCAGGGCCGCGCAGAGAACCGCCGCGTGGAACTCAGGATCTTGAGGTGATGCACATTGCAATGGGAGAGTTATCATCCCTCCAGGGCCTGCCCGGCCCATTTCAAAAAAGGGGGCCGTGGGTCATGAGACGGAAGAAGAGCTGGAAAGAGAAACTGCACAACGACAACAACCTTCCTAAAGTCATCAAGATCCCCCCGAGTATGAAAAGCCGTTGGGGCAAAGGGACGATTCTCATCCCCTCACCCAGGCAGGTGGATGAGGTGATGCGAAAGGTTCCCAAGGGCCGGGTGATTACCATTAACGAAATCCGAGCGGCTCTTGCCAGCCGACACCACGCAACTATGGGTTGCCCCATTACAACCGGGATTTTTGCATGGGTGGCTGCCAACGCCGCCGAGGAGGCTGCGAGGGAAGGGAAAAAGAGGATCACCCCTTACTGGAGGACCCTCAAGTCCGGAGGCGAATTGAATCCCAAGTACCCGGGAGGAATAGAGAACCAGAGGGCCCATCTCGAGGCGGAAGGCCACAGGGTGGTTCAGAAAGGCCAGAAATACCTCCTCGTGGGACACGATAAGGTTCTGGCAAAGCTACCGGCACAATAGAGTGAGAGAACACAAAAAGAAAAGCCCCTCCGCATAGAGGGGCTTTTCTTTTTCATAAGGATTCTCGGCGGCGTCCTACTCTCCCACGCAGTCGCCCGCGCAGTACCATCGGCGCTGAAGAGCTTAACTTCCGTGTTCGGGATGGGAACGGGTGTTTCCTCTCCGCTATAACCACCGAAAACACAAAATATCAAGAAATACAGGGAAAAGCAGAATGCCAATAGTATGATAAATGGCAAGGCCAAGCCGCACGACCTATTAGTACCAGTTAGCTCAATGCGTTACCGCACTTACACACCTGGCCTATCAACCTTGTAATCTACAAGGGGTCTTTAGTTCCGGCGTCTCCACCGGAAGGGATATCTTATCTTGAGGTTGGTTTCCCGCTTAGATGCTTTCAGCGGTTATCCATTCCGAACATAGCTACCCAGCAATGCCGCTGGCGCGACAACT
>JAFGPH010000582.1 GCA_016926135.1 Deltaproteobacteria bacterium | reverse complement strand
CCACAGGGGTGCGCGGGTATCTCCCTTTGAGGGCCAGCACGAGCGGCAAGGCGGAAAGCACTTCCCCCACGGAGAGGGCATGAACCCAGATGGGGCGTTTTCCGGATCGTTCGGGGGGCAGGAAAAGCCCCAACCTCTCGGCCAGGGGGTCCTCCTTCAACCAGGGCCCGAGGGGCAGCAGGCAAAGGGAAACGAAAACCCCCAGGAGGTCGTATAGAAAGAGCAGGACAGGCGTCATCAGGGTCTCACGGGCAGTTCAATGGCAAATCGGGTGCCCCGCGGCGGGTTATCCTGAACCCGGATGGATCCCCCGTGCTCAGTGATGATGGATCTCACAATGGCCAGTCCCAGGCCGGTGCCGTGCTTTTTGGTGGAGAAATCCGGTTCAAAAACGCGTGTCTTGTGCTCCGGGGGGATGCCCCTTCCGTTGTCGGCCACCTCGATTCTCACCCGCTCCTCCTCCCTGTCGTGGAAAAGATCGATCACGATTTCACCCTTTTCTTCGATGGCATCCAGGGCATTGTCCAGAAGGTTGATCATGACCCTCTTCATCTGATCCCTGTCCAATTTCATCGGAGGCAGATCCTCGGAGTCGCGAAAGGAGAGGGTGACCTCTTTCCGGGTTTCCCTGTAAAGGCTCACGGCTTCCTCGATGATCTGTTTCAGGTTGCTGGGGGAAGGGTTCAAGGCCGGCATTCGGGCGTAACTGGAGAATTCATTCACCAAAGCCTTCAGCTCTTCCACCTGATTCACGATCATGCTGGTGCATTCCTCGAAGACCTTTCCATCCTCCTGGGCGAGGAGCCTGCCGTAGCGTTTTCGAAGTCGCTGCGCGCTCAGCTGGATGGGCGTGAGAGGGTTTTTGACCTCATGAGCAATGCGCTGGGCCACTTCCCTCCACGCAGCCAGACGCTGGGCCTGCTCCATCTCGGTCAGATCTTCGAAGACCGCGACCAGCCCCAGGTACTTTCCCCGGTCGTCCGACAGGACATTGAGGAAAACGAGCAGATACAGCAAGCGGTCTTCCAGGGTCAGCCGGATCTGGCGCTGCAGGAATCCTTTTCGAAAGAGGCTTCGATCCTGGAAGAATTCATTGATGACAACCAGGTTGTCCCTGCCCACCACCTCCCCGTAGTGCTTGCCGATGACGCTTCCGGCCTGGACATGAAAGATCTTTTCCGCCGACTTGTTGATGGTGAGCACTCTCCCGCTCCCGTCCACGGAGATGACTCCGGCAGCCACATTGGCCAGCACGATCTCCATGTACAGCCGCCTCCGATCCAGTTCGATGTTGCTCTTCCTGAGCTCCTCATTGGCGGACTCGACCTGCTTCTTGCTGTTCTTGATGTCCAGGGCCATACGGTTGAAGGAATTCACCAGCACGCCGATCTCGTCCTCCGCTCCCAGGTCGATGAACACGTCGTAATCGCCGGATGCGATGCGGTTGGTGCCCTCGGCCAACTCCTGGATCGGTACGGTGATTCCCTTGGAGAGGTAAAATCCGAACCACACCGAGGAGAAGATGATCAGGAGGGTCACGATGGACAGGGTGATCATGTGGCTGAACTTGATGGGGTTCTTGAGCATCTTGAACTGCTTGTATTCCTCCACCCCGCTTGCGATGGCATTCAGCCGGTTGACAAAGGCCTCGGGGACGAATTTGTCCAGAACGATCAACCCCACCACGGCCTTGGATTCGGTCCTGGAAAAGACCGGCACCACCACGCTGACGAGATCTCCCAGGGGGCTCGACTGGATTTCATGGCTGTCCGATCCCTCCTCCAGGCTTTTTCGAAAATTGTCCACGCCCGTGGCCTTGAAGGCGCCGAGGTCGGTCTTCTCGTCTTGGGAGGCTGCCGCCACCTTCAGGTTCCGGGTCAGAACCTTCAGAGAGGCGAGCTGGTACTCCATCCGCTTGTTTTCGATGAAGCGGTTGAATTCCTCTTTTTTGCCCTGGGCCATGAATCCCTGGTAGGAGATCAGGCCGCTCAACCGGTTCCCGTAGGCCAGGACCTCTTCGGCAATCCGTCTATAGTAGCCCTGCCCCACCTCGATGGAATTCTTGAGGGATCTCTCGATAGGGAGGTTGAACCAGTACTCGATGGAGGTGGAGATGAACTGCACCGAGACGAAGAAGAGGATGATGGTGGGGAGGAGCGACAGGGTGACAAAGGCCGCCACCAGCTTGGTTCGGATCCTGGCCCCCATGATCTTCTTTTTTCTCTCGAAGAGAAGCTTCACCAGGTTCCTCATGGTCAGGAACAGGAGAAGCAGCAGCAGAATGACGTTCAGATTGATGAGCGCGAAGATGAGGATGCTGTTGGAAACCGGCAATTCGAGACCGAGGTCAAAGACCTTGAGGCCGAGGTAGGTGGTCAGCACGATGACCGTCACCAGGAGGGATACGATGATGTAGCGTTCCCTGCGACGCCTTTTCAGGTCCTGTGCTTCAGCCTCTCGGTAGTTTCCCATGGCCCGTCAATACCTGAAATCAACGCTGTGCCAGTCCGTCTCGAAATCCCAGAGCGAGAGAAAGAAGAAGACATAGTGCAGATACAGAGGGAGCTGGATCTTGTTCAGTTGCGCCATCATCCGAATCTGGTAGTGGCCCTCCTTCATCAACTGCTGAATCTCCACCACCTTCAATGCCGCCACCTCGGCCATCAGCCGCTGGGCCTCATCGTAACTTTTCACGACCACTGCCTTCCCCTTCTGCTCGGAAAGCCTCACCTCGTACAGATTCTTGATCTGGTCGTACTTGATGCTGTGACTGATCTCCAGGTCGGCGAGCTTTCGATCCCAGAGGAAGGGTCTTTTTTCATAAAGCTGCACAAAGAAGGTAAAGGTCGTTTCGATGCCGCTTTCGATGGCCGTATTCATGTCGGCGTTGAAGCAGTTATTTACAGTGAAGTAGAGCAGGACGTGGTCCCGGGTGTTGGTGACCACGATATCGGAAAGAAATGCCTTCTTCCCGTGGGCAGGGCCGGCCATGAAAAGCAGGCACAGCAGCAGCAGTAGAACGGACAGGGTTCTTTTTCCCATGAAACCGACGCACCCCTCCTCTGCCCTCCCTTTCGGCCGGATCAGGCATTCAGGGGAACAGGCAGGGTTTGGAAGGATAGTAGCTGAAAAAATAAGGAATTTTGATTAGATAAAATCATAGCGAAGCGGGACGGGAAAAGCAATACCCCCGGCGTCGGTAAAAACGCGGAAAATGCAGCGCGGAGATTCAGGCGAGAGCAGGCTCCAAAGGCAGGAAAACGGGGAGCTTTATGCTTTTTTCAAGACACTCCTCCGGGCTCCGGAAGGTGACCTCCTGCCAGGAGTTTTTGCGGGCCGTAAGGCTTTTCAGCACGGCCTGATTCAGGGCATGGCCGGATTTGCGGACTACAAAATGTCCGATCACGGGACGTCCCAGGATTGCGAGGTCGCCCAGGAAGTCCAGAATTTTGTGCCTCACGAACTCGTCCCGGTACCGCAAACCGTCCTCGTTGAGGACCCGGAAGTCATCGATGACAATGGCATTATCCAGAGAACCGCCCAGGGCCAGACCGTTTTCCCTCAGCATCTGAATGTCCTTGAGGAATCCGAATGTCCTTGCCCGGCTGATCTCCTGGATGAAGTCTTTCCCTGAAAAGTGCAGCTCGAAGTGCTGGTCCCGCAAGAGGGGATGGGTAAAATCGATCGTGTAAGAGATCTTGAGCTCCTTGGAAGGACGGACCTGCACGGATCTGCCTTCCTCCCTGACCTCAAAGGGCTTCTGGATGATCACAAATCGCTTGGGGGCCTTCTGCTCAGAGATCTCTGCGCTTCTGAGGAGATACACGAAAGGGGCGGCACTCCCGTCCATGATAGGCACTTCCGGGCCTTCCAGTTCCACCCGGGCGTTGTCAATGCCCAGTCCGAAGAAGGCTGCCATGAGGTGTTCGACGGTAGAGACCCTGGTTCCGTTTTGGCCGAGGGTGGTGCAAAGACGGGTGTCCACCACATTTCCGAAACAGGCTTCCACTACCGAACGGGTGGACAAGTCCTTGCGGATGAACCGGATCCCATAGTCGGCCGGGGCCGGTTTGATGATCAAATCAATTTTTCGGCCCGAGTGAAGGCCTATGCCCGTGCAACTCACTTCTTTGTGTATGGTTCGCTGTTTGAAATCCAAATTCCTGCCCCCTGTCGGCCGACGAGAAACGGCCCGTTTTGCCCTTACTCTAGCAAGCGCTGTGCCAAACGGTCGCCCGGGTCAAAAAATCTACTTATTTTAGATAACTATAGGATATTCAGATATTAATTATGTTTTACCTGCAACATGGTTCCATGACCCAGGGAACTCGGCAACAAGCAATGTGTGGCATATTTGCCACATCCTCCCGTAGCCGGCAACACACTTCGGCCCTTTGCGAGTAGCTCAACCATGATGGACTCATCAAAAGTCGTCACCCCGTTGAAAAACGGGGTCCAGATGGTTTGTAACTGGCTGAAAAATCTGGGTTCCGGTTTTCAACGGAATGACGGAAAAGGCCCTTTTTCGACTTTTTACGATTCCATCAACCATGAGCCTGCTCGTTTTGTGTTTGCCTTCATCTCTCAGCATGCTACCTTGAACCGAGGTGGTTCCTCACTATGCAGAGCGTCACGACGCTTCAAGGCCTACGGCCGCAAAGAAAGGCATCAGGGCTGTGGACCATGGCCCGATTCCTGTGCCTCTTGTTCGGCTCGACCCTGTGCTTCGGCTGTCATCCGGCTGTCCAGCGGGAGGCGGAACGTCCTCAAGAGGCGCTGATTCGGGTCCAGTTCCCTTACCCGTCCTTTGAGGACGACATGGATTTCGCTTCCCTCGCCACAGCGATCCGCGAAAACCTGGAATACCTGCGCAGGTTGGAGCCCGACCAGATCTTCGAATACGGGCCCGACCGCTACACCTGCCGACAGATCACGGAAGGCCAGGAGGACTTTCTGCGCCTGATCAGCACCTCTCCGAGTGTGGAGGCGATCAACCGCAAACTGAAAAAGGATTACCTCCTGTACCGTGCGGCAGGCCGTCCGGCCAAGCCGTCCGTCCTCTTCTCGGGGTACTACGAGCCCACATATGAGGCCAGTCTGAAGCCGGACAGTACGTTCCGGCACCCCATCTATGGCAAACCGGAGGATTTGATCAAGATAGATCTTTCTCCCTTCCGCGAGGAATTCAAGGGGAAAAGCATCGTGGCCAGGATCAGCGGAAAGCGGGTCCTGCCGTATTACACGCGCAAGGAGATTGCACAAGACAAGGTGCTGGCGGGCAGGAAGCTGGAACTGGCGTGGCTCAAGGACTCGCTTGACGTGGCCTTTCTCCAGATCCAGGGGTCGGGACGCCTCAGGCTGCCGGACGGGAGCATCCTGCGGGTGGGCTATGAGACCGGCAACGGCCGGCCCTATCAGAGCGTCGGGCGTTACATGATCGAGAAAGGGTATCTGACCCGCGAGGAGACCTCCATGCAGAGCATCCGGCGCTATCTCACCCGGCACCCGGAGGTGAAAGAGGATGTGCTGAACCAGAATCCGTCATACGTTTTTTTTCGAGTCGTGAGCGGCGGGCCTTACGGCAACATCAACGTCCCCCTCACACCCGGAAGGTCCCTGGCCCTGGACAATCGCCTGTTCCCGCGGGGGGCCCTCTGCTTTGTTCGGACGCAGAAGCCCGTGCTGAACAGCCGCGAGGAGATCACGGGCTGGACCGATTTTTCCCGCTTCGTGCTGCACCAGGACACCGGCGGGGCCATCAGGGGCGCCGGAAGGGCCGACCTCTTCTGGGGCGCCGACCGCTACGCCGAGACAGCGGCAGGCCACATGAAGCACGAAGGGGATCTCTACCTGCTGGTGAAGAAACCGTGAAGGCAACAGGAGTGAGAATCATGAACCGTGATGCAAGCGATGCCGATGATATCGAACCGGGCCAGGACTGGGAGGTAGATCTTTTCCGGCCGGAGGACGCGGAGGGGGTTGTACGGATTTTCCGCTCGGTCTACGGGGCGGGGTACCCCGTCCGGACCTACGTCGAATCCCGGCGCCTGATCGAGGAGAACGCCGCTCGACGGACCCTGTCGAGTGTGGCCAGGACCCCGCGGGGGGACATCGTCGGCCACAATGCGCTGTTCAACAGCGCTTGTCACCCGGGGACTTACGAGTCGGGCGCCGGGGCGGTGCATGCGGCTTACCGGGGTGGAAAGGGCATTTTCACCCGTATGGTGGACCACGGCCTCGAAGCGGCCAAGACCTTTCCCTGGGTGAATACCGTATTCTGTGAGCCTGTGTGCAACCACGTGTACAGCCAGAAACTGACGGAAAAGGCCGGTTTCGTTCCTCGGGCCCTGGAAGTGGACCTCATGCCTGCAGAGGCCTATGTAAAGGAAGAGAGCGCGGCAGGCCGGGTTGCGGCATTTCTGTGCTTCAGAACCTACCGTCCCAGGCCTCATGCGGTCCACCTGCCTGCCGCTTACCGGGATGTATTTCGTTTTCTCTATGAGGGCCTGGATGACGACCGGGAATTTCGTGTCTCCGAGCAAGGCATCCCCGCAGGGACAGCTTCCGACATCAGGCCCCGGGTGTTCGACTTTGCCCGGGTCGCGCGGGTTGCGGTCCATGAAGTGGGGGAGGATTTTGCAGCAGGGCTGGAGGGCTTGGAAAAGGACCTGCGGGGAAAGGGCGTTCTGGTGATCCAGATCTGGCTGAACCTGGCCTGTGCGTGGGTGGGGCAGGCGGTGGAGATCCTGAGGGAGCGGGGGTATTTCCTCGGCGGGGCGCTTCCCCGCTGGTTTGACGACGACGGCCTCCTGATGCAGAAGATCCTCAAGAGGCCGGACTGGGAGGGGATCAACCTGTATGGCGATCGCGCCGCGGAGATTCTGAGACTGGTCCGCGCGGACTGGGAACGCAGTACCCGGCTCTGAGACGGGAAGAACCTATCCCAACGAATTTCTCCGTGTTTTCTTCGTCACCCCGGCCTGCTCACTTTTCCGGACGGAGAACTGGGCGTCGGCTGGTGGGACAGGTTGGCAGATTCGTCTGTTGGCCTGTTGTCAGGCTCGGTGTCGCCAAACTCGCGGGTTCCGCTTCGCGTGGGTCACCGCAATGACGGAAAAGCTTCGCTCTCCCTCGACAAAAAACACTCCATAGCACCCCCTATCATGTTTAATGTAAGTAACAGGGTCTTGACATTGGACATTCGTCTTGTGATTTCCCAATTTGCATCTCATGAAAGTGTTCGATAATTGTTCAATGTCACATGTCAAGGCCTGACCCCGATACCCT
>JAFGPH010000103.1 GCA_016926135.1 Deltaproteobacteria bacterium | reverse complement strand
TTTGAGATCCAGCGGCACTTTGCCATGAATCTTGTGATCGGCTTCGGCAGGCTCAACGGCATGGTGGTCGGGGTCGTCGCCAATCAGCCCAGGTTTCTGGCAGGCTGTCTCGACATCAATGCCTCCATGAAGTGCGCCAGGTTCGTCCGGATGTGCGACTGCTTCAATATCCCCCTGATCACCTTTGTCGACGTGCCCGGCTTCCTTCCAGGAGTCAATCAGGAGTACGGAGGGATCATCAAGCACGGTGCGAAGATCATTTACGCATATTGCGAGGCCACGGTGCCCAAGATCACCGTGATAACGCGGAAGGCTTACGGGGGAGCCTACGACGTCATGTCCAGCAAGCATCACGGAGGAGACATCAACTACGCCTACCCTACGGCGGAAATCGCCGTCATGGGGCCCGAAGGTGCGGTGAATATCGTCTTCAAAAAGGAGATCGACAACGCGGAAGACAAGGGGGCCACTCGGAACCGGCTCATCGAGGAATACAGGAACAACTTCGCCAGTCCATTCAAGGCTGCCGAATTAGGCTACATTGATGCGATCATCTTCCCTGAATATACCCGTCCCCGACTCATTCAGGCCCTCCTGATGCTCAAGGACAAGAAGGACTCCATTCCCACAAGAAGGCACGGCAATATTCCCCTCTAGCGTTGCGGCTCTGAGGGACCACCCCCACGGCGGCCCCTCAGGCGTCCGGCATGTGCACACGGTTCTATGGGACACGACACCGGCACCCTGTCAGTGAATGATCCCCATACCGCTCAGCACCGAGAGCATGACCGCCGCCGCGATCACAGAGCCTACCTGGCCACCGGCGTTCGCGCCCATGGCGTGCATCAAGAGATAACTCCTTTTGTTATATTTCTGGCCTACCTTCTGGACCACCCGGGCGGCCATGGGGAAGGCGGAGATGCCCGCAGCCCCGATCAGAGGGTTGATCTTCCCGCCGCTCAGCACACGAAGGAGCTTGCCGAGCAGGAGCCCGCAGACCGTATCCAGGCAGATGGCCAGGAACCCCAGGCAGAGGATGATCAGGGTCTGAACCCTCAGAAAGGCGCCCCCGGCCATGGTGGCGCCGATGGAGAGCCCCAGGAAGAGGGTGACCACATTGGCGATCTCATTTTCAGATGCCTTGGTGAGCCGGGAGACCACACCGGATTCCTTCATGAGGTTCCCGAGCATGATGGTCCCCAGCAGGGGCAGACCCTTGGGGGCAATCAAACCGCCGATAATCGTGATGACCAGGGGAAAGAGCAGTTTCGTGGTCTTCGACACCTGCCCCTTCATGCTCCCCATGATCGTATTCCTCTCCTTTTCGGTCGTAAGGGCCCTCATAATGGGCGGCTGGATCACGGGAACGAGAGACATGTACGAATAGGCCGCCACAGAAACCGCTCCCAGCAGGTGGGGGGCATACTTCGAAGTCACGTAGATGGCGGTAGGGCCGTCGCAGGCCCCGATGATCCCGATGGACACGGCGTCCAGCTTGGGGAACCCGAGGGCCAGGGCAAGAGCCAGGGTCAGGAAGATCCCGAACTGCCCGGCGGCGCCCAGCAAAAAGGTGGATGGATTGGAAAGGAGTGGACCGAAATCCGTCATGGCGCCGATTCCCACGAAGATCAGGAGAGGGAAAAGTTCATTCGAAACACCCATGTCGTAGATGACCCGAAGGAACCCTTCCTTATCCATCAAGTCTGCGAGAGGTATGTTGACCAGGATACAGCCGAAACCTATGGGAACAAGGAGCAACGGCTCGCAGTCCTTCTTGATTCCGAGCCACAAGAGCAAGAAACCGACCAAGATCATAACGACGGATCGCCACTCGAGATGAAGAAACCCGTTGATGAGACCCTGTAATCCGCCCAAAATCGCTTCTTCCATGTCTTATTCCTCCTGCTTCTTGTAAGGGAAGAGCTTTCCCAGGAGAGTCATGATGAGGCTCATGATCCAGAGGGTCAGGAGCGTTCCGCCCATGCCGCAAACCATCATGGTGACACCGAAGGTCCAGTTATCCATCCAGAAGTACCTCCACAAGATGTTGAATGCCCGGATGTTCCCAAAGATGAAACGGTGGAAGACCACGGTTTCAGGCTCTTGAAGACCCGGCCCCCTTCCCACGGAAAAATGAAAGGTAGCTATAATATAGCAGCTTCGGGTGGAAAGGCAAACGAAAAAATCACCAAAAATCGGCGACAAAATTGATCCGCGGAGTCGTTGAAGCAGTTCTTTTTCACCATCCCATGCCACATCTTGACTGCCGTTTCTCTTTGTTCTAGACTCCGGGAGCAGAACTGAAGCGGGGCTGTACACTTTCTTCTATTCACCCGCTAAGCGATCAGAAGGAAGTACCGTTCCTGCTTCGATACCTCGGCACGAACGGATCTGGTCGCTCGCTTGACCAGTTGTTTCTGCGCAACCCCTTTGACACGCAAGACTGATTTCAATGAGGGAGGCACGCATGGCCGGTGAAGATGATCTTCGGCCCCTGGCCGACAGAATGCAGGGATGGAACCAGTCCGTAGAGCGAAAACTGGACAGGAGCCCCGAAAGGCGAAAAGCCTTTACGAACACCTCCGGCATCCCTGTTCAGAGACTCTATACCCCGCTGGACCTGAGTGGGATCGATTACCTGGAGGATTTCGGTTTTCCCGGATCTTTCCCTTTCACCCGTGGAGTCCAGCCGACGATGTACAGAGGCCGGTACTGGACCATGAGGCAATACGCCGGTTTTGCCACTGCAGAGGAATCAAACCGACGATACAAGTTCCTTCTTGAACAAGGCCAGACCGGCCTCTCGGTCGCCTTCGATCTCCCCACCCAGATCGGGTATGACTCCGACCACGAACTGGCCATGGGTGAGGTGGGAAAGGTGGGGGTTGCCATCGACTCCCTCAGGGACATGGAGACCCTATTCCAGGGTATTCCCCTGGATAAGGTAAGCACGTCCATGACCATCAATGCGCCTGCAGCCATCCTCCTGGCCATGTACATCGCCGTAGCCGAGCAGCAGGGAGTCTCTCCCGAAGGACTGCGAGGCACGATTCAGAACGACATCCTGAAAGAGTACTCTTCCAGGGGGACGTACATCTTCCCGCCCAAGCCCTCCATGCGGATCATTACCGATATTTTTGCATACTGCACGGAAAAGGTACCACAGTGGAACACCATCAGCATCAGCGGGTATCACATCCGGGAAGCAGGTTCCACCGCCGTTCAGGAGGTGGCCTTCACACTGGCCAACGGCATCGCCTACGTGGAGGCGGCATTGCAGGCAGGCATGGATGTTGACACCTTCGGGCCCAGGCTTTCTTTTTTCTTCAATGCCCACCTCGACTTCCTGGAAGAAGTGGCCAAGTACCGCGCCGCCAGGAAGCTCTGGGCCAAGGTGATGCGAGATCGATTCAAGGCCAAGGACCCCCGGTCCATGATGATCCGCTTCCACACCCAGACGGCCGGTTGCACCCTCACGGCCCAGCAACCCATGAACAACATCGTTCGG
>JAFGPH010000102.1 GCA_016926135.1 Deltaproteobacteria bacterium | reverse complement strand
GTGGCGATCACGCTGATGGGAATGGCCGTGGCGATCACCGCGGTGCTTCCCACGTTGCGGAGGAAGAGGAGCAGGACCAGGATGGCCAGGGCACCCCCGTAAATGATGGAAGAGCCCACATTGGTTATGGATCGACGGATGTAATCCGAGGTGTCAATGACGGTTGTGATCTGAATCTGGGGAAAATCCCGGTTGATCTTCTCGATCTCTTCGCGTGCCTTTTCGGCCACCTCCACGGTGTTCATGCCGGACTGCTTGTAAATCGCCATCCGAACCCCGGGAACCCCGTTCACCCGTACGAGTCGGGTCTGCTTCAGCCACGAGTCCTCCACCCTGGCCACATCCTTGATCTGGATGGGGACTCCCTGGCGCACGGCGATCACCGTGTCCCGGATTTCTTCGATGCTGTTGTAGTGTCCCGGGGTGCGGATCATGACCTCCAGGTTGCCCCTCTCCAGGCTGCCGGCAGGGAGGTTCACGTTTTCCGCCTTCACCGTGCTCACGATGTAATCCAGGGGCAATCCCAGGGCCTTGATCTTGTCTGCCAGGAGATTGATGTGGATCTCCCGGTCCACTCCCCCCTGGACGTCGAGGGAGGCCACGCCCGGAAGACGCTCGATGCGGTACTTGACGTGATCGTCGATGAGGCGCCGGAGCCGCACCGGATCCAGGTGGCTGGAAACCCCGAGGAGCATGACCGGGAAGCTTGCCAAATCGAATTTCCTGAGTGTGGGCCGATCCACATCCTCGGGAAGGCGGGGAGCGACACGGTCCAGACGGTCCCGGACGTCGTTCGCGGCGGCATCCAGATCCGTTCCCCAGGTGAAGGTCACCCGCAGGATGCTGCTGCCCTCTGTGGACGTGGAATACACGTCTTCCACCCCCGGAACGGCGCTCAGGGCCTCCTCAACGGGGCGGGTGATGAGCTCCTCCACCTCTTCGGGGCTGGCGTTCTCGTAGGTGGTGGTGATGCTGAGGGTTGGATAGGTGATGTCCGGCATCAGGTCGATGGGTAGCCTGACCTGTGAGATACCACCAAGGATCACCACGATGAGGGTGACCATGGTGATGAACACAGGGCGTTCAACGGAGAAACGGGAGAGCTTCATCCGGGGCCCTTCGATCCCCGGGCGGGCCCGGGCTGCGGCTCACCCCGTGCCGCACCGGGTGCGGAGCCGGGTGGGCCGTTGGGCAGTACGATTTCGGTTCCCTCCTTCAGCAGGTGCTGGCCCAGAACGACCACCTGACCCGATAGAGGGGGTTGAACCACCTCCACCCATTCATCCGCGACCAAGCCGGGCGTCACGACAACGAAGTGGGCCTTCATGAACTTCAGGTCTGCGAGGAACACTCCTTGCCGGGCATCCCGTTTCACCAGCGCCGTCTGAGGAACCACCGTGGCGTTCTCACGCTTGGCAAACCCGATCTGAATCCTCACAAACATGCCGGGTTTGAGCAGCCCCTCCTCGTTGAGGACTTCGATCTCGACCCTGGCCTGGCGCGAAGTCTCTTTCAGGAGGGGTGCAATACGGACGACCTTCCCCGAAAAGCTCCTGCCCAGAAAGGCGTCGGTGGTCAGGGAGGCCACCTGCCCGACACTCACCTTGGAATAGTCGCGCTCGATCACATGGAAGACGCCGATGAGGGCGCGGATATCCAGGATGGACACAATCGAGGCATTGGCGGCAAGCATGGCCCCTTCGTCCACGAAGCGCTCTCCCACCACCCGGTTATCGTCTTGTTCCTCCCAGCATGCGCAGATCTCCGTGTATGAGAGGCGGACCTCCGCCGTCTTCAGGGCCGCCTCCTTTTGCGCGAATTGGGCAATGGCCACCCTGTGTTTCGCCTCCTGGGTCTTCATGTGGGCCTGGGCCGTGTCCAGCTCCGATTCGGAGGCGATCTTCTTCTCCCTGAGCGTCCTAGCCCTCTCGAACTCGCGCCGGGCGATCTCCATGGTGCTGCGGCTTTCCTCAAGATTAGCCTTGGCCACCTCCAACTCGGCCCGGGCCTGGTCCACCTGCTTGACGTACTCGTCGTTTTCCAGTCGTGCAATGACCTGTCCCCTCCGGACCCGGTCCCCGATGTTGACGAAAAGCTTCTCCAGGCGACCCGCTATTTTGGGAGCCACAACGTACTGGGACTGGGGATGCAGGGTCCCCGTGAAGAGGCCGGTGTCCCGAATGGTTCGCTTCTCCACGGAGGCCACCTTCACCGCAACGGGCATGGTGTTGCGTTGCCTTGCCTGGCCCTTGCCGGAAAAGATCCTCTGGCCGACCTGCCATGCCAGGAGGCCGACAGAGACCAGGATCACGGAAATGAGTACAAACCTTTTCATCGCTCCACTATTGGACACCCCTCGTCCCCCATTTGTCAATCGTGATCGATCCCCTTGAGAACCCGTGAACACCGTTCGATCAGGTCCTTTGCCTGTTCGGAACCGGAGAACCTGGAGAGAGAGGAAAGGGCGCTCCTATAATCCTGAGCATTCATATGGCTGATGCCGAGGCAGATGTGGAGGGACTCGCTTTCCGGAAAGTGCCGGATGGCTTCACTCAGGACATCGATGGAAGCCCGGAAGTCGCCGGCCTTCTGTTTCAGGATGCCCAGGCCCAGGTAGGCCCGTTCGTCCGGCGAGTACCCCAGCGCCTTGCGGTAGAGTTTCTCGGCGATCCGGTTTTTCTCGCGCACGCTCTCGTTCCTGGCATAGTCCCCGTGGCTGAAGGTCATGCCCAGTCTGGAGCAGAAGTCGGCGTGCATTGCATAAAGATCTTCCCTCTCCACCAGGGAGATGGAATCGGCAAAGGAGTGCACTTCCTCGTAGAAGGCAGTTCTAAGTCTGCTTCCGAAGGCCAGCACGAGCTCATCGCTGAGACGTGGATCCGTCTCCAGATACATGAGCCCTTCCACCCGGCTCAGCCAGAACTCCTCCGTGAAATGGCCGCTCTTCATGAGACGCGCATAGAAGGCCGTGCCCGGATAGAGGTCGAGGATGTAGAACACCGCTCCCAGGGGTTGGATCTCCCTGATCAAGGTCACCGTCTCCTCGACTGTCTCCCATGTTTCTCCCGGCGATCCATAAATGAAGTAGGCCCTGGGGAGGATGCCGTATTCCCGGGTCAGGGCAAAGGCTTTTTTCACCTGCCCGGTAGTGATCCTCTTGTTCAGCACCTTCCTGATCCTCTCGGAGCCGCTCTCGATTCCATAGCTGATCTGGATACATCCCGCCCTCCTCATCCAGGCAAGGACCTTTTCATCCACGCAGTCCACCCGGGAGATGGCATACCAGGTGATTTTCAGGCCCTTTTCCAGGATCCTGCGACAGATGTCAATGACCCTCTCCCTGTCGACTGTGAAGGCGTCGTCGGAAACATAGAAAAAGGTGATCCCTTTCCTGTAGAGCAGTTCCAGTTCCTCCACAAAGTGCCCCGGCGAACGAAAGCGTATCCTGCCTCCCCAAAGGGCGGGAGAGCCGCAGAAGCGGCAGTTCCAGGCACACCCCCTGGTAGAGGAGACGTGACGGTACTCGAAGTATTTCGAGGGGATGGGCAGTTCATCGAGGTTGGAGATGAAGGGATGCCTTTGTGTCCTTACGATTTTTCCTCCCCTTCGGAAGGCAATTCCCCGGATCCCGTCCGGGAGAGGCCCTTTTCCTTTTTCCACATGTTGCACCAGTTCCAGAAAGGGGATCTCTCCTTCACCGATCACCACGAAATCCACCACAGGGAAATGGGTGAGGAGGTGCCTCCAGAGGAACGTGGCCCCCGGCCCTCCGAGGACGATCTTCACATCCGGGTTGAGTTCCCTGGCGATCCGGGCAATCTCTATCCCCCCCCATCGGTTCGCGTGAAGGATGGAGAATCCTATGATATCGGGCCTCTTCAGGCCCAGGACCCCCCTGATCTCTTCCGGTCTACGAAGGGCGTCATACCAGTTCAGGATCTCCACATCATATCCGTGCTCCTTCAGGAGCGCGGCCACCCAGTAGAGACCGATGGGCGGGCACTCGATGTCTTCGGCCTGGATGCGTTCCTCGATGAAATAAGGGTAGACAAGGAGAATCTTCATATTGTTGTCCGCCATCGTGAGGGGATCAACCCCGCCGCTACGAGACAATGTTCATTGCACAAAGGGATTCAATTTCTTGCTCCGAATATCCAAGCGCCTCCAGGAGTTCCCTCGTGTTCGCCCCTTTTCGGGCACAGGGGCCGCCGATCCGAGCGGGCGTTCTGGAAAGCCTCGGAGCCGGGCTGGGCTGGAGAAAGCCGTCCCCCATACTCAGGACCCGTCTCTCGCGGGTGTGGGGATGCCGGGCCACCTCCTGGAGATCGAGGACCGGAGCCACGCATGCGTCCGACCCCTCGAAAACGGCCATCCATTCATCCCTTGTCCTGGTCCTGAAGGTCGCGGCAAAACGAGCCGTCATTTCGGGCCACCTCCGGGCGTCGTTCTGTGGAGGCAGGTCTTCGGGGTCCAGACCCAGGCCCGCAAGCAGCTTCTCGTAGAACCTTCCCTCAAGGGCCCCCACGGCCACAAACTTGCCGTCCCTCGTCTCGTAGGTCTGGTAGAAATGGGCGCCTCCATCGAGTACGTTCGCCCCGATGTCAAACGGCATCAGGCCGTGGGCCAGGAGCCCGTGGAAGAGGGTGGAGAGGTAGCATGCGCCGTCAACCATGGCGGCATCCACAACCTGCCCCTTCCCCGATCTGTGTCTTTCCACCAGGGCGAGGAGTATACCCAGGGCGCAGAGCATCCCGCCCCCCGCGAAATCTCCCAGGATATTGCAGGGAGGAAGGGG
>JAFGPH010000581.1 GCA_016926135.1 Deltaproteobacteria bacterium | reverse complement strand
TGAGGAATGAGGCGTACATAGAAGTACGCCGCAATGACGAAAGATGAAGCGCAACACAGCAGATGGACTTTTTACGAAGCCGTCAACCTTGAACCGTGGACCTTCCCCGTTGTCCCCTCCCCATCATCCTTACCCATGGCATCTGCCCTTTTCACCGGCTCCTGCCTTTTCCCTCCAGCCGTGACAACACCGGGGACGATCGTTTCCATTACTTCCGCAAGATCCGAAGCGCCTTGATCTCCCACGGCTTCCCGGCCTTCCACGCCCGGGTGAGTTGGGCTGGCTCCCTGGAGCGGCGCGCCTCGGATCTCCGAAGGGAACTCTTCAGGATCACGGAGGGATTCTCCCGCTGGCCGGCGGTTCATATCATTGCGCACAGCATGGGAGGCCTGGACGCCAGGTACATGATCTACCGCCACGGGATGGACAAGCGCGTGGTCTCCCTCACCACCATCGGCACCCCCCATCTCGGGACGGCCTATGCGGACCGGGGGATCGAGAGGCTGGGATTCCTGGTGCCCCTGGCCCGGAGGCTGGGCCTGGATCTCTCGGGGTTTCTGTCCCTTTCGAGGGAGGCCTGCGCCCGTCTGAATGAAACCCTTGCGCCCTTCGAGAACGCCAACGGGGTGCGCTACCAAACCGTGGCGGGCGTCCAGCCCCTGGAGCGCACGTTCAGGCCTCTTCGTTTCTCCTTCAGGATCATCCGGGAAGAGGAGGGGGAAAACGATGGCCTCGTGTCCCTGCGTTCGGCCATATGGAAGAAGGAGTACCTCCTGGAGGAAATGGATGCCGACCACCTCAACCAAATCGGCTGGTGGGACCGGAGCGAGACCATGACCGGGGTCTCCAGGGAGGCATTCGAGAGGGGCATCCGTGAGGTCTATCTGCGGATTGCCCGGGGCCTCAAGGACTGATTCCTATCCCCGCAGAAGCCCTTGCAGCTTTTCACTCACGTATGGTGTACATCCCTATTACCGCCTTTTCCGTCACCGGTTGACAGGCGGCTTGCTTTCGATGTAATCTGCTGTCCTACAGCGACATGCTATCAAAGGCCCAGAGGAGGTAATAGGATTATGGCTTCCGTACAGAAGAGCATCCGCCTTCAAGAGAATATCGTCAGAGAAATTGAACAGTTGGCCCAGGAGCGAGGCCGGGATTTCACTGCGATCACGAATGAACTACTGGAAGAGGCCGTGAAGATGAAACGCTGTCCCGGTATCGTTTTCACGGAGGGCACGTCTGGAAGGAGGGCCCGCATTGCTGGGACGGGAATCGAGGTATGGGAACTCATTGGGTCCTACAAAGGCGTTGGCAGCGACTATGACCGGCTCCGCAAGGCCTACCATTGGCTCACGGACCAGCAACTGCGCGCAGCCATCGGGTTTTATCTGGCCTACCCGGAAGATGTCGAGGCGCTGCTGCGAAGAAACGAGGAGGTGAGTCCTGAGGTGGTGCGCAAGCGTCACCCCTTCCTTCCGGCCGGTGCACATTGAAGTACTATCTTCACGAGGACCTGAGTCCCAGGATTGCTGAGATTCTGAGAAAACAGGGTGCGGATGCCATAAGCGCCCATGAGGTCGGGATGGCCGGGGCCTCGGACAGAGAGCAACTGGAATGGGCCACCTCTCATGGCAGATGCCTCGTGACCCGGAACCGCAATGACTTCATCCTTCTTACGGTGCACTTCTTCAATGATCACCGGCCTCACGCAGGGGTGCTCATCGTACCCCACACCATTCCGGCAGACCGGTTCTCTCTCATTGCGCGAGCCATCCGGAAACACGCCGCCCGGTGGGCCGGAAGTGAAATGACTCCTTACACCATGGACTTCCTCTCCGTGTGAGAAGGGGTGAACTTCATGTTGAGAGCGAGTGCCCCGTAGCGCGCACTCTGAAGGGGGTGAAGACATGGACCCAAGAATAGAGATCGTGGAAGGGGACATCACGAAGCAGCCGGTCGATGCCATCGTGAATGCAGCCAACACCAGCCTCCTCGGCGGAGGAGGGGTGGACGGGGCCATCCACAGGGCCGCCGGCCCGGAACTCCTGGAGGAGACCCGGAAAATCGGCGGATGCCCCACCGGCGAGGCCAGGGTCAGCAGGGGCTACCGCCTCCCGGCCCGGTGGGTGATCCATACGGTGGGACCCATCTGGAAAGGGGGCCACCGCAATGAGGAGGCCCTTCTGGCGAGTTGTTACAGGAACTCTCTCAAGGCGGCTGTGGAACTGGGGGCGAAGAGCGTCGCCTTCCCCTCCATCAGCACCGGTGCTTACGGGTTTCCCCTGGAAAGGGCCACGGAGATTGCGCTGGAGGAGACAAGGAAGTTTCTGGACACGGACAGGACCCTGGAGAAGGTCGTCTTTGTCTGCTTCGGGCAGCCGGTCCTCAATACGTGCAGGATGGTGGCCGAGCGGGTGTTCGAGCATAGAGCAAAACAAGCTCAAAGCTCAAGGCTCAAAGCTCAAAGCAAGATAAGAAAACAAAGGCCGTAGAGCGCAGAGCAAAACAAGCTCAAAGCTCAAGGCTCAAAGCAAGAACAGAAGGCATTCTTGTCTCCCCGGGCTCTGCCTGCCCCGCTAAATGTGAAACATCTTCAAGTGGGGTGTGAGTCATTGTCTTCGCTTTCAGCCTATCCTCTGCTGCCTTCTCGTCCTCTGTATTCCTCTCCCCCTTTGAGCTTTCACCTTTGAGCTTTGAGCTTATCTTGTCGTCTGTCCTCTGGTAATCCGCTCTTCTACCGCCATTCCACCTCGGGCGGTTTGCGCTCCGGCAGGCGTCGGTAGGTGAACTTCGGGCGGCCCACCATCATGGCGCCGACCACCTTTCGGCCCTCGGGAACCGGCAGTGCGCGGGCCAGGGGTGGGTAGGCATTGTAGGCCGTGTAGAAATATCCGGACCAGGTCGCCCCCAACCCCAGGACAGGCGCATAGAGCTCGATGTAGCTGAGGGCGAGGGCCGTGTCCTCGACGCCGAAAGGCCAGGCCCGGTCCACATGGGCCACGATCAGGTGCGGCGCGTTTCGCAGGAGCCTGGTGCGCCCTTCTTCCCAAAGCCTCACGGTGCGAGGGAGTCTCAGGGACTCCGCCGCCGCCGGGTTCGCCCGGATCACGCTCCTCATCCACTCCACCAGCATGACATCCAGCTCGGCCACCTTTGAAGGCTTTTCAACGATGATCCAAGACCAGGGTTGGGCGTTCTTGGCCGATGGCGCGTAACAGGCCATCCGGATCAGCCGTTCGATCAGGCTCCGTTCCACAGGTTCGCTCCTGAAGACCCGAATGGAGCGGCGGGAGCGGAGGAATTGCTCGGCCTGCTCCGGGGAAAGGGCCAGGTCCGATCGAATCTCCCGGCATTCATCCGCAGGCAGCCAGTCCAGGCTGATGGCCCCGCTCGGGCAGATCGCCACGCAGTGGCCACACCGCAGACACACCTCCCCGAAGTCGGGGGTGGGCACGGGGAAGGGATCGTCCTGCCCCAGCTTGAGAACCTGTGTGGGGCATTCCGCAACGCAAATCCCGTCTCGATTGCACTTTTCCTGGTCCACAATGATCCGCATCCTGTCTCCTCCCGGCTTCGCCTCCGGCACCGCCGTGGCGAGGTGTCCTTTCTTCAATGTTCAATGCCAAATGATCAATGTCCCCTGCCCCGCATTCTTCCCCACGCCCTGAGGGGCAACACCAGGCCGAAAAAGGGGACCATGTACATGGCCGCCACCGTGGGCTCGATGGGGCTGAAGAACTGGGAGCTGAAGACGATCACCAGCACATTGTTCATGATCCCAAGGCAGATCACGGCCGCCAACTGATCCTCCACCGGTCTTCCCCAGGAAAGCAGAAGACCGGCCGCAAGGTAGATCCCTCCTAGCACGCAGGAGACACCGAACGCCGCAGCTACGGTCATGGGCTGCTGGTAGAAGAACTCCGAGTACTTGGAGAAGATCCCCATGTTCGTAACGGCAAAAAGGACCAGGGAGATGGGGTACTGCCATTTTGCCAGGGCCAGGTGGAGCCCTCCGTAAAACCTCCTCAGTATCTCGGCCAGGGTCACGGGGATGAAGATCACCAGAAGGAGCAGCCTCATCATGCCTGCCAGGGAGATCTCCAGGGACCGGCCGAAGAGCAGTTCCACCAGAGTGGGAAGGGTGAAAGGCACCAGCAGGGAGGAGACGACCACCACCACGAGTACAAGGGGGTTGTTGGCCCGAAGGAGATTCGACATGAAGGGGGCCACCACGCCCGTGGAGATGCCGCTCATGAGCAGGGCGGCCAGGCTGTAGGCCGGCCACAGCAGACTGAAGAGGAGCGCGACGCAGACAGGCAGCAGGATCATCCTGATCAGCAGAAACAGGAGGATGAGAGCGGACCTTCCCCTGAGAATCTGCCAGACATCGACGATCCGGATGGAGAGAAAGCTCAGGAACAGGAGGCTCATCATGCAGTAGAGGGGGTAGGGCTGAAACATCGCGCAGAAACGCGGTGCCAGAACCCCCGCCAGAAGCGAGGAAAAGACGACCACGAGGAGCAGTAGATCCCTGGTACGAAGCATACCCCGACTATCCTTTTCCGCACGCGCTCCTGGAGTTTCTCCGGGCAGGCCTTTCCTTCTCGCCCTGTTGACCCGGTCCCCAGAGCGCCAATCAAACCAGGTTTTTCCTATCCCCGTCAAGCCAAACCTTGAAACCTGCCTGCCGGATTCGAAAACTTTTCTACACAGACATTTATTTTCTTGACTCCTTTTCGATTTGTAGTAAAATTACAACACTCTCTGTTATTGAGCACATTTTCCCCTTCTAAATAGGAATTTTACAGAGTGGGCGACACCCTTACAAGCGTCCGGAATGCCATGGCCTCCCTCCGCAACTCCGAGAAGAAGGTGGCCAAATGCGTGATCGAGGACCCCCAGACCGTTATCTCCCTCTCCATCACAGAACTCGCCGAAAGGGCGGGCACCAGCGAGCCCACCGTGATCCGGTTCTGCCGTAAGCTGGGCTTGAACGGCTACATGGAACTCCGCCTCAACCTGGCAAGAGACCTCCCTTCCGCACAGCACATCTTTGAAAACGTCACGGACCAGGACAGCCTCCCCCAGATCGTGGGTAAGATCCTGAGCGCCCACAGGGAAGCCCTGAACACCACGCTGAACAAGGTCAGCCTGGATGTGCTGGACTCTGCCGTCAAGGTTCTCAGCTCGGCTCGACGGGTGGAATTCTATGGTCTGGGCGGTTCCGCCATCGTGGCCATGGACGCCCATCATAAGTTCTTCCGGCTCGGTATGTCCTGCATTGCCTATAATGACCCTCACATGCAGATCATGTCCGCAGCGCTCCTCTGTCCCGATGACGTGGCGGTGGCCATTTCCCACACAGGCTCAACCAAGGACATCATTGAAAGCGTGAAGGTCGCCAGGAAGTCAGGGGCAAAGGTGATCGGTATTCTGGGCCAGGAGAAATGCCCACTCTCGAAATTCTGTGATATCCCCATCTCGGTATACTCCCAGGAGGCAGCCCTTCGGTTGGCCCCCATGACGTCGAGGCTCGCCCAACTCGCGATCATCGACGTCCTGTTCGTCTCCGTGGCCATGAAGGGCTTCGGGGACATACGGAACCGCCTGGACAGGGTGAAACGTTCACTGGTTGACAAACGATTTTGAAGACAGGTTTCCCATGCGGTGGGCCCCGAAGGGGCGTATGCTGAAACGGATGGCGGTATGAACACGTTGGAAAAGGTTGAGACGGCTTTTGTGCGGGCCAACAAAGCCCTCATCGGCATCATGATGGCGCTCATGTTTATTCTGGTGTTCTTCAACGTGGTGGGCCGCTACTGCTTCCGTTCCTCCTTTGGAACCACCGAGGAAATCTCTTCCTTTCTCATGATCTGGGTGACCTATCTGGGCGCCGGATTGGCCCTGCGCGAAGGCCGGCATGCGGCCATTGATCTCTTCCAGGACCTGCTCCCGCTAAGAGCCAGGCGACACCTCCGGGCCGGTCTCGGGGTGGTCATCCTCCTCTTCCTATCGGCCCTGGCCTATTACGGCATTCGATTCGCTCTCTTCGGGTGGTCGCAGGTTGCGGCGGCAACCCAGATCCCCAAAGGACTTCCCTACCTGGGGGTTCCCCTTGGCGCTGCCGTGTGTGGCATGCACCTCGTTCTGATCTTCCGTGAATGGGTGGGCAAACAATGGGACATGGAATCGCCTGAGGAGACCGTTGAACTCAAGGTGGAGCGATCCGGATGACCTTTACCCTTCTTGGCGTCTTTGCGCTCGCCCTGCTGGTCGGGCTTCCCGTCTCAATCGGCATGGGGCTTTCCGGCATGGTGGCCGTGTTGGTGGACGGCAGGTTCCCGGCGCTTGTCGTGCCCCAGTACCTCTTCAACGGGATCAGTTCCTTTCCCCTCATGGCAGTGCCCTTCTTCGTCCTGGCCGCGGAAATCATGACGGCGAGCGGACTGACCGGATCCCTGATGCGTTTTGCCAATGACCTGGTGGGGCACATCCGGGGAGGGCTGGGCCACGTGAATGTTCTTGTCAGCAT
>JAFGPH010000101.1 GCA_016926135.1 Deltaproteobacteria bacterium | reverse complement strand
GATGGTCCCCTTCGAGCTGGGGCCGCGCTTGGGTTCATCCCCCGGGGTACAGGATGTGATTTCATCAAAACCGTTCCCCTGCCCACAGCACCGGACAGGGCCTTGGACATAATCAAGGACGCCCATGCCAGGCATATCGACCTGGGACGGATCAGGTATAGGGATCACCAAGGAAAACCCTCCCTGCGCTACTTCCATAACGTGACCAGCTTCGGCCTCGGAGGAGAGGTAGATGATCGTGTGAACAAAACGACCAAGGCCTTTGGCGGGTTCGTCTCGTTCATCTGGGCAACGCTTTTCTCCATCCTGATCTACGATAAGAAGTGGATACACCTGAAGGTAGACGAGGGCTTCAATCAAACGGTTGCATGCTGGAACGTGGCAGTCGCCAACGGACAGTATCACGGCGGCGGTATGTGGATTGCCCCGGAGGCGAGGGTGGACGATGGCATATTTCACGTGACCGTGATCGGGGATTTCACCCTTCCGGAGGTATTCTGGAACCTCCCCAAACTGTACAACGGAAAGCTCCTTCAGCTTGAAAAGGTAAGAACGTTGACGGGTAAGAGGATAGAGGCCTCCTCTGAACAGAAAGTGCTTTTGGATGTGGATGGGGAACAGCCGGGACAGCTGCCTGTTATCCTCGACATAGTGCCCAAGGCAATCCAACTTTTTATACCAAGCAAGGGTTCCTCATCGACATCACCTTAATCTGGTATTACCGGGCGAGCATAGGTCTCCGGCAGGAACCAAGAAGAGGGAAGATGAACTACCGGCAATGGGTACGGGATGAATTGAGGGGATTCAGTACATCCCTGGGTTTCCGCTACACCCCTTTCAAGGAAATCGAAGGGCGTATCTCACGGCTCAAAACGGCCATGGAAGACCAGGACATAGAAGCCCTTCTGGTGGTGCAGAAAATGGATCTTTACTACCTATCGGGAACCACACAGGATAGCGTCCTGTTCATTCCAGCGGAGGGAAGGCCCCTGCTTCTGGTCAGGAGGGAGCTGGCGCGTGCTGAGATCGAATCGCCGATAGAGGACGTGGTCGGGCTCACCTCTATTCGAGAGCTTCCGGCCCTCATACAAGGGCATTGCGGAAGGCTCCCCCACAGCCTCGGGCTTGAGCTCGATGTACTCCCTGTGCGGGATTACGCCAGATACGAGGATCTCTTCAAGGGATCCGAGCTTGCTGATGCCTCGTCCTTGATCCGGGATCTGCGCAGGAGAAAATCGCCGTTCGAGATAGAACTCATGAGAGCTGCCGGTGAGATAGGCAGGAAGACCTTCCAAAAGGGAAGGGAGATCCTGACGGAGGGTATGACGGAGATCGAGTTTGGGGGCCGTCTCGAAACCGTGGCCAAGGGGTATGGTCATGAGGGGCTTCTCAGGGTAAGGTCCCTTACCTACGAGGCTTACACATGGCATGTGCTGAGCGGGCCTGCCGGCGGGATCGTCAGCCAGTCCGATTCCCCGATGGGCGGGCTCGGCCTTTCGCCCGCATTTCCCGTGGGAGCGAGCCTCAGGGCAATGAAGGCCCACGAACCCATCCTGGTAGACTTCGGCACCTGCTACCACGGGTACCAGGCGGATGAGACCCGCATGTTCTCGATAGGCACGATGAGCACTAAGTTCATCGACGCCTACCAGGCTTGCAGGGAGATCCACGACGCAGTCCTGGAGGAGACAAGGCCGGGGGCGGACTGCGAAGCACTCTTTCTAAAAACCCTTCAGCTCGCAAAAAGACTCGGCTACGGGGATAGCTACCTTGGTCCTCACGGACTTCAGACCCGGTTCATCGGCCACGGCATCGGCCTGGAGCTAAACGAGCCCCCTTTTTTGGCCCAGGGCCATTCCTATCCCTTGGAAGAAGGGATGACCTTCGCCCTGGAGCCAAAGATCGTGTTCCCCGGCGAGGGCTCGGTAGGAATTGAAAACACCGTGGTGGTCAAGCGGGACGGCTGTGAGATCCTCACCCCTCTGGAGATGGATATCCTCGAGGTGTAGGTTCACTTCACCTACTTTTTTGCACTCAAAAAGGAGGTCTCCGGTAGCACATTATCTCTTTATTTCAATCCCGGCCTTTTCCCTGTCCCACGTGTTTGGTGTGATACCGGCCTGTCTGAGCTGGAATTTTTGTACCCGTTCCGTCGGCGTCTTGGGCAGGCTTTCCAGGAATTCCACGTATCTCGGCACCGCAAAGTAAGGCATCCGGTCCGCAGCATGTTTGATCAGCTCCTCAGGGGTAAGCGTCTCGCCGGGCTTGAGGACCACGCATATCTTGACTTCGTCCTCCGAAAGTTCGGATGAGACGGCGACAGCCGCTGACTCCAGAACCTTAGGGTGCGTATTGATGGCCTTCTCCACCTCAAAAGAGGAGATGTTTTCGCCTCTTCTCCTGAGCGAATCCTTCTTTCTGTCTACAAAGTAGTAGTATCCGTCGGCATCTTTCTTGGCAAGGTCTCCGGTATGGAACCACAGGTTCTGGTATGATTCGAGCGTCTTCTCCGGCATATTGTAGTATCCCAGCATCATAGTAAACGGCTCTTTCGGCCGGAACAGGATCTCTCCCGGCTCATCGATAGGCACCTCATTGTCGTAGTCGTCGACGAGTTTTATTTCATAAGGATCAAGCACCTTCCCGCATGAACCGGGCCTCCGGTCGTCTAAGGTGACGTGAATGGCGAGACCGATCTCCGACATCCCAAACCCCTCCATGCAGATGACCCCGAACCTCTTCTCAAACTCTTCCATCACGTTCGGAGGGCATCCAGCTCCGAAGGCGATGCGGACAGGATTGTCGTGATCATCAGGCTTCTCAGGCTGCTTGTTCAGAATGGGTATTACTGCTCCGAGGTAATTGAACTGGGTTGCCTGGTACTTACGGATATCATCCCAGAAACGGGAGGCGCTGAACTTGTCTGAGAGTACCATCTCAGCTTCTGCGATCATGGCCGTCATGACAGTAAGGACCTGGGCATTAAAGTGATAGAGCGGCATGAACGTATAGAAAATATCATCTTTCGTGCCCTCGCGCAGTTTGAGCGTCGTCTCAGCCGTGGCGAGCCAGAACTTATGGGGGGCTAAGGCGCCCTTTGAGAGGCCGGTCGTTCCTGAGGTATAGATGATGTTATGGGGGTCCCACGGATCGACTGTAACATCTACAGGGGTATCAGGATTGTCGGCAAACTCTTCCAGGGTCATGACCGGGAATTTCAAGCCTTCAATATCCTTCTTGTCGAAATCCCCCAATATCATGATCCTCTCCAGCTTCTTCAGCTCATCTTGAATCAGCTTTACCCGTTCGATATATTCGGGGACAATTGCCAGTATTTTCGAGTCTGACTGATCTACAATATGGCGTAAGAAATCACCCTTATATGACGTATTGATCGGCACCTCAACCGCCCCTGCCTTTGCGGCCCCAAACCAAAGGAATATAAGTTCCGGACAGTTCGGGAGCATAAAGCTTACCTTGTCATTCTTCTTTATCCCTATCTTCTGGTAGCCGTGGGCATATCGGTTAGCAAACCGGTCCATTTCCTGATAGCTGAATTCCTGATCTTTGAAACGCAGGAAGACTTTACTC
>JAFGPH010000580.1 GCA_016926135.1 Deltaproteobacteria bacterium | reverse complement strand
CGAAGGGCGAACGTGGGCGCGTGCTTCGATACCTCAGCACGAACGAGCCCGATTAACAAGATGTGAAGTTATTTTTGCGCAAACCCTTCGCTCATGCCACCCTTTTCAGGAGATCGCGGAGTGTGTCTCGCAGCGAGCGTACAAGGCGCTCTGCCGCGCTCCGATGAAGATAGCGCCGTTTCCTCTCATCGCTCACGTCATCCGGGCGGTGTCTCAGTTGAATTTTCGTGATCGCATTGAAGTCGTCCAACAGGAATCTGCGGTAGATGCGGTCCAGAGGAAAAAGGGAGAACTCACTTGCGGAAACCGAGGCGGACCAATCCACAATATAGGGTCTTCCGTCATCACCCAGGAGAATGTTGGGTGCCCGCTTCAGGTCACAGTGGGCGATACCCCTTGCGTGGGCTCTCGCCACCAGGTCTTCCAGTTGCTCGAAAAAGGCCCCGGGAAGCCTTTTCTCTTTCTCGATTCCCTCCAGACTCCTGCCCTGCAGGCGCCCGATCACCAGCGCCTGTCCGTCGATCACCCGGTAGAGGGCGGGAATCCCTCGGAGACCTCTCAACCTCCTGTAGGCCTTCTCTTCCCGCCATACCAGGAACCTTCCCACCGTATGTCGATAGAGAAACCCGTTCCTGCTGAAATCCTTGACAACGGCCTCCGTCCCGCTTTCTTCCACAACCCAGAGGACGGGTCTGGTGGAGGATCGTTCCCGGAGGACCTTGCGGCTGCGATCCGGAAGATCGGAGAGCGTCAGGCTATCGAACATGGGGCATCACCCCGGCCTGCCGCTCGTCCTGACGGCCTCCTTCAACCAGGAGCACCACTCCTGCACTCCTTCTCCTGTTTTGCACGAGACCTCAAAAATCCTCAGGTCCGGGTTGATCCCGAGCGCGTCCTCCCTGATCTTTTTAAGGCTGCAGTCCACGTAGGGAAGAAGATCGATCTTGTTGATCAGCAGCACCTTCGACTCGTGAAACATGAGAGGGTATTTCAAGGGCTTGTCATCCCCCTCGGTCACGCTCAGGATCATGACCTTCATGTCCTCGCCCACCTTGAACTCAGCCGGACAGACCAGGTTTCCCACATTCTCCACCACGAGAAGATCCAGGTTCTTGAAATCGAACTCCTGGAAGGTCTCCCTGATCATATTTCCGTCCAGGTGGCACGCCCCCCCCGTGTTGATCTGGACCACGGGGATACCCTTCCTGGCTATCCGTTCGGCGTCCTGGGAGGACTGGATGTCCCCCTCGATGATCCCTATCCTCACATCCTCCTTCAACCGGTCGATGGTCTCCTCCAGCAGGCTCGTTTTTCCGGCACCGGGTGAACTCATGAGATTGATGACAAAAAGCCGATTCGTGTTGAACACCTCTCGATTGAGCTCGGCGATCCTTTCATTGGCCTCAAGTATGTTTCTCACCACCGCGATCTTCATACCTATACTCCCCATCCCTTCTTTCCCGAATTCAACCCCTCTGGACCTCTGAAAAAACGAAGTTCAGAAGGGTCGTGAAGTGCCGGAGCGTCGGACAGGAAAAAGAGATCCACATCTCCCGAATCCCCTGCTGCCCAGGACTCCGGCACTCCATCACTCCGATCTTCTCTTCACTCCACCTCGATTTCCGTGATGGAGAGTTCCTGCCCGGAGACGGTCTCCACGTCGGTTCCGCCGCACGAAGGACAGGAAAACACATAATCCCTGATCCGGAATGTCTCCCCGCAGGACAGGCATTTTCCCTCCAGAGGGATGATGTCCATCAACAGCCGTGCGCCTTCCATCTCGGTCCCTGCCGTGATCACCTCGAAGCAAAAAGAGAGGGAATCCGGCACCACTGCGGACATCTCACCCACGTGGAGACGCACGGACCTCAGGATCCTTGCCTGGTTTTTGGCCATCTCTTCCTGAATGATTTCGATCAGACTCTGTGCAATGGACATCTCATGCATGGAATTCACCAGGTAGCCACGGGGGTGCCTCTGAAACCGGCTCCCGGTCGAAGGGGAAGACGGTGGACTAGCCTTGCATCAGTGCGACGATGAGAGAGCTCATCTTCTGCCTGGCATCATTGAATACCCCTGAAAGGTTCAGGGAATGGTTTGCAAAGATGCTGTCCGGGTCCCCGTTAAAAATGATGAGGGGTTCGAAGTCGCAACGCTTCAAGAGTTCCAGGATTTTGCGGACAAGGGGGATGCAGTTCTTGTCTTTGAGGACGGCCTGGAAGTCGACCTCAATGGCCCTGAAGGATTCATGGAGGGCATATGCCACGCCTTGGGCGTAATAGAAATTGTCGTCGATCCGGTTCCAGGGTATTTTGACTTCCACCGTGCTCGGAGTCCCGGAATCCCCCTTCCTGTCCTCTTCCAGGGACACCGCATCCTTGATATCCCGGGGCGCATTGATCAGTCTCGTGTTGGCCCCTCCCATGAGGGAGACGTACTGACTGATCAGTTCCAACAGGTTATCCGCCCTGGGATAGAAGTTGGCTTTTCCGACGACCAGATTCTGATGAAAGCTCTCCAGGCTCCTGTAACCCTGGCTCCACTTGCTCTCCGCCGAAGGGAACCACCACTTGTGGGGATCATTGGAGAGGGCCGTGAAGGCGGCCTCGGCAAAAGGGTCCAGTTTATCGGTGGTCCTCATCCGTGTGAGATTGTCCCGCAGAACCCGGAGATTGTATCTGACCACCTCCAGCTCTCCGATCTGGAAACTGGGGATGTTGTCCAGAAACGCGGTGGGCCAGAAGAGATCGTTGGGCAACCAGTTATCAGCCATCTGCCTGATCAGCGCCTGATTCACTCCGATGAAATACGCCCCTTTGACCTTGGAATCCACGTTCTCAGGGGTCAGGTGGCCCGGCTTCCTGGAATGGATGACCATCACGACCGCGCAAAAGAGGATCAGAGCCGCCACCACTGCCAGGACGACCCGACCGGAATGACCTTTTCCTGGTTGCTCGGCAAGTTGCTGGGATCCTTTTTCATCCATCACCCTTCTCCTTCATGTGAAAGCGGCACGGGACGAATCGCCGGCGAGGAGTTGTCGTGGCAGGCGCAGGGTGTCGGAAGTCAAGACGATCAGGAGACCCTTTCCGGTCTCTCCCTGTCGACACCCGAGTGCCATTTCATCACCATCTGCCGGGCATCTTAGAGGGATTCCGAACAGGTTGTCAACCTCAGAAATATGGCTCCTGTCGGCTGATTCGGGCCCCGGGGGTGCGAAGGCGCTCCTTCGCTTCAGTAAGGTAAGGAACAAAAATCTCCTGCGGGCTCGTTCAATTCACTGACTCGTCAAAGAGTCTCAACATGTTCTCTCCTTCCATGGCGATGAATTGCTCGATCTGACCGAGCAATCTCTCCACGGAGCCGCGATCCAGATCGAAACCGCTGTTGTTGAGGAAGTCAAAGGCCCTTGACTCGGTGAATATGCCCACATCCGGGTATTTCTCGTTTTCCAGGCAGGCATAGCCCGCCATTTTGGTGAGCTGATCGGCGAGATATACCAGGGTGGACCCGACACCGTCGTTGCGATCCGCCCAGGGGGCGTGGTGGTAGAAGACCTGGAAAACCAACTTGTTGGGGAAACCCCATTGCTGAAGCAACTTGGCCGCCACCTGATAGTGGGTCGTACCCAGGATCTCCTTCTCGACCTGGGTAAAGGTTTCCCCGTCCCCGGAAACACGGGCAGTGATCTTCAGGAAGTCTTCCTGAAAGTATTGATCCAGCACCACCTTGCCGATGTCGTGGATGAGGCCCGAGAGAAACAGGCTGTCGTCGCCCTTCATCCGAAAGTGCCGCGCAAGGTATTTGGCCACCTGACTGCAAACCACAGAGTGTCTCCAGAAACGGGTGCGGTCGAAGCGGTCCCCCGAATCACGGTAAAAGAACCTGTAAACGGAAGAGGAGAGCAGGATCGCCCTGACCTCTTCCGTTCCCAGCATGGCGAGGGCATGGTCGATGGAACTGATCTTATGGAGTGTCCCGTAAAAGGAGGAATTGGCCGCCTTTAGGATCTTCACGGCCAGGGACTGATCCTTCTCAATGATCTCCGCCACCCGTTTGAGGGGCACATCATCCTCTCCAAGCAGTCTCACGATATGCTGCGACACAACCGGTAGTGTCGGTATCTGCTCTATTCTTGCTATGATTTTTTCAACCTTGCTTGCCATCCGACGGATCCTTTTCCTCGAGACAGCGCCCCCGCATGAATCCCTCGATATCAAGCTGGATCGGTGCAGGATTCCATTCCCGCAAACCCGATGGGGGGGTGACGGGAAGGGATATCCCCTTGCCGTTTGCTTCCAGGGCGCGACGGATGAGACGGAGTTCCCTGGAAATGGAGGAGACATCCTCGACGAGTCTTTCCACACTCCCGGAAGAGAGCTGATTCACCTCGTGGCCTGATTTGGCGTCTTTCCCGGCCGGGACGCTGGCAATGGACTCGTCTCCTGAGATGAACCCCAGCCAGCTCCTCCAGAAGGAAGTCATATCCTGCCGTCCCAGAGGCTCTCCAGCCTCATCGAGGAGCCGATCCCCGATCCTCCGGACGGCCCTTGAGTAGAGACCGTCCGGGTAGAGGGAAAGCACTGATTTCTGGCTCTTCACGGCCTGGGAAACCTTGGGGTCCTTCCGGATGACACCGAGGGGAGAGATCGCCACGGCAAGGTATTTGGAGGCCGCCGATTTCAGCTTTTTGAACGCCGCCTCCGCCAGAGATGCGCTCCCGCACTGATTGATCACCACCCTCACTCTCCCCTTGAACCCCTTTAAGGAGAGGGTCTTGAGGAGGGCATAGGCATCCGTTAGCGACGTGGGTTCTGGAGTGACGACGAGCACGGTCTCCGAGGAGGCGAGACAGAAGGAGGTCACATGCCTCGATATGCCGGCGGAGGTGTCAAAAATCAGGAAGCCATATTCGGACAATTCTGAAAGAGACCGGATGAGATGATCCATCCCTCCCGGATCGAGGTCGGCCATCTCCTCCACGCCGGAGCAGCCCGGGAGGATGTCGACCCCTTCCACATCCCGGACCATTACCTCCCTTACCGACGCGCCGTTCATGACCACATCCTTCAGGGTGCATCGAGGCGCCAGGCCCAAGAGGATGTCCACGTTGGCCAATCCGAGATCGGCATCAAAGAGACAAGTCTTCCGGCCCGCTCTGGATAGGGCTATGGCGAGATTGACGGCCAGATTGGTCTTTCCCACACCGCCCTTCCCGCTTGCAATGGTGACGGTCCTTGTCATGAAAATCCTTGTTCGCTTTTTCCCTTCCCTTTTCCCCTCCCCCGTCTCAGGAAGATGACGGCGAGGGACGGGGGACGGCCGGGCCCCCGAGTGCTCTCCGATCAAGGCGTCAGTTCTGTGGGACGGCCAGGATCTCGATCCTGTCCCCCTTCCTACCCATTTCGAACATCACCTTGCTGCACGGATGCTTGGCCTTGACCCGAGAAAAGTTTTCACGGACGAACTCCCTGAAAAGATCCCTGTCCGGCCTTTCAAGGGTATTCTTCGTGGCTGCTGTAAGGGCCATGTAACTCTCGTGCATTTCGTCCACTACGGCCCACTCACCCGCTGGATCACTCAGGAGGAATGTCCTCCCTTCCGGGGAGGATTCCGGATTCTTCCATTTCTTCACCGGCGGCGCCTGGGCCGAAGGAGTCAAGGCCTTCAGGTTTCGTTCCCTTGTGCGAAATTCCTGGATCATGTCGTAGGGAACCGCCCTGATGATCTCCGAAAGGGTGGTCTCCTGCAGCTTCAGGAGCCCGTCATCGAGCATCGTCCTCATCCCCTTCTGGATCGCCAGCCTCTGAATCTCCTCCACCTCCTTGCCTTTGGCCAGGGCCTTGGAGATTTCCTTGTCCACAACGAAGATCTCCGACATCAGGGTCTGCCCCTTGTAGCCCGTATACCCGCAGGCTTCACACCCCTTGCCGACGTAGAACTTCAGGTGGGACGGATATCGATGGAATATCAGGGACCACTCTTCCGGGTCGGGGACCGTCTCCCGGATACAGAAGGAGCAGATCTTCCTCACCAGTCTCTGGGCCAGTACACAGGTCAGGGAGGATGCAATCTCGGAGCGTTCCACACCCAGATCCAGAAGGCGGGAGACGGAGCTGACCGAGTCGTTGGTATGCAGGGTGCTCAGGAGAAGGTGTCCGGTCTGGGTGGCATCGGAACTGATCTTGGCCGTCTCCTGGTCCCGGATCTCCCCGACCAGGATCACATCGGGATCCATCCGGAGAAAGGATCTCAGCAGTCTCGCAAAGTTGAGACCGATCTTCGGATTGACCTGGGTCTGCATGATGCCCGGGAAGTTGTATTCTATGGGATCTTCAGCCGTGATGATTTTGATGTAGGGAGTGTAGATGTATTTCATGGCGCCATAGAGGGTCGTGGTCTTCCCGCTTCCTGTCGGACCCGAGACCAGAATCATGCCCGCCGAACTCTTGAGCAGCATCTTGAAGGGTTCCAGGACATGAGGGGAATGGTCGAGGTTCTCCAGGCCCACATCTGCCTTTCGTGAGTCCAGGATGCGGATATTCACGTTCTCTCCGGAAATGGCCCTGCACGTGGCCACCCGGAAATCCAGATTGAACTTCCTCCGCTTCGCCTTGTCGTAGTAGTTGATCCTGAACACCCCGTCCTGGGGCAGCCGTTTCTCGGCAATGTCCAGGTTGGAGACGATCTTGATGCGGGAGATGAGGGAACCTGCCTTGTCCTGAAGGCGCTTCACCAGCCATTCCTTCTTGATCTCCTGGAGGACGCCGTCAATGCGCAGGCGGAGTTTGACCCCTTCTCGGTCTTGCTCGAGGTGGATATCGCTGGCACCGTTCACGATGGCGTATTTGAGCATGAAATTGAGCAATTCCTCCGCCTCGATGTCCTGATCCGCCTGAACGGAACCCCTTGGCGCATCCCGATCAAGGTCCTCATCCAGTTCAACATGCATGAAGTCGATGGTCTTCAGAACCTGATCCGGCTCCGTCCCGTCCCGGGGTCTCACATCGCCCAGTTTTTTGGAGTAAAGGATGTCGAAGAGTTCGTTGAACTTCTCCTGCGTGACCAGAACGCAGGATATATTCAGGTTCTTGTAGTGCCCCTTGAGTTCCCGGGCATTGTGAATGTCCTCCGGTCTTACCAGAGCGATGGTCAGATCCCTTTGTTCAAGGGAGACGGGGATCATGAGATTTTTTTCCGCATACTTCTGGCTGACCAGCCCGGTGAGGATCCTCTTGTCCGGTTCCGTATAGGTGAATCCTTCCAGGGATTGAAAAGGCAGTGTCGATTGCTGGGACAGGGCCTCCTGAAGTTGTTGTCTCGTGAGGAGTCGCTTTCTCAGGAGTATCTCGCCCAGGGAATCCGATGTCTTCTCCTGCTCCTTGAGGGCCCGCTCGACATCCTCCTTCGTGACAAAACCGAGGCGTGTGAGGACTTCGCCCAGCCTCGACTGTTTTCTGTGCTTATTCAGGACATAGTACAAATCCAGGGAACTGATCATGCCGAGGTCACAGAGGATTTCGCCCAGCATACGAGGACTTCTCTGGATTCTCAGGGCCTTTTCGAGATCCTTCTTGCCGACCAGGCCCAGCCGCACAGCCAGTTCCCCCAGCCTTTGCGCGTTGGTCTGCTCCTTCAGAAGACCCTGAAGATCCTCAGGGGTGATGAATCCCTCCTGAATGAGGACCTCGCCGATAAATTGATCCGGACCCTGTTTCTGGAGGCTGAACTCCAGTTGTTCCCTGGTAACCAGACCTTTTCTGAGTGCAAGAGACCCCAGTGACTGCCTGAGATCGGGGTGCCGCAGGATGCGGTCCAGATGCCGATGGGATATCATCCCGAGATTCAGAAGGACCTCACCCAAGGCCCTACGATGAAGGTCCGCCTCCTGTCGCTGGACTGCAAGCGCCCTCTCGATGTCCTCGTTCGTGAGAAAACCCTCATCAACGAGCAATTCACCCAGCCTGAGGGTCTTCCCATCAGGGCTTGAGCCGGTAGTCTCCCCCGCAGGCGCGATCGGTTCAGGAAAATCCCCCATAGAATGCCGTGCCTTCCCTCTGTCCTCAGGAAAATCTGTGCCCCACCCCTTTCGGGGTAAAAAACCAGGGGTCGATATCGTGTGCCCCAGTTTTGGTTTGCAAGTTGGATGCCACGGCGCCCTGAGGCATTTTCCCCGGTTCCCCTGATTCCATCGGCAAGAATCAGGCAGGGATAATCTTCTGATTCAACGAGTCCGTCAAACTCCGTGAAGGACTCCCGGGCAAAGGCTGGAATCCTAACCACTCGACAATGAAAACCGCCGGAATTTTGACATACCCTCGGGATCCTGATGACGTTGAGAACACCTTGAAGGGGAGATCCGGTGGACAGCCGACGTTCAGACAGGCCCGGACCACAGGGCCTATTAAAGATCTTACCCTGCTTGACCGATTCTATTAGGGGCAAGTCGACGCTTCATGTTCGATACCTTTGCCCTCTTCAAGCCGGGGGTTCATGAAGTCATTTCACAGTCATATTCCGAGAAGATCTCCCAGCACGTGGCTCGTGCTTCTTTTCGGTCGCCTGCACGGCTGCGAGGGGTCTTCCGGATTCACGCTGATTGAACTCATGGTGGTCATCGCCATTCTCGGGACCCTTTCCAGCTTGGCCATTCCGGCCTACTCCTCCTACATCGACAAGGCAAATGTGTCCAGGGCCGTTGTAGAGATACGGACCCTGGAAAAGGAAATCCTGGCATTTCAGGCCGCTAACGAAGCCCTGCCCAACTCGCTGAACGACATAGGACGGGGAACCCTGCTGGACCCCTGGGGTCACCCCTATGAATACGTGAACGTGACTACGACCTCAGGCCTGGGAAAGTGCAGGAAGGACCGGTTCATGAACCCTCTCAATTCGGATTTTGACCTCTACAGTCTGGGTAAGGACGGAAAGAGCTCAACCCCACTTACGGCGGCCATCAGTCAGGACGATATCCTTCGGGCCAGCAACGGCGATTTCGTGGGCAAGGTCTCGGATTTCTGAATCGGGGGTATGCTGTGTATTTGGATCTCATCTTCATCAGAAGCAGGCTCGGCAGGCGGTTTTTCCTGCTCTTCATCTCTTGTGCCCTCCTGCCCGTTGCAGCCCTCGCCATACTCTCCTTCTCCCATGTGACCCGGCAGGTCAACGAGCAGAGCCAGAAGAGGCTTCACCAGGCAAGCAGGGCCATGGGGATGGCCATCATGGAACGCCTGCTCTTTCTCGAAGGGGAAATCGGCCTTCTCACCTCAAGTCTGGATGAGCAGACAGGCCCGTCTCGTATTGCGCTCCGGAAGGGCCGCAACGAAGGCCAGCGAGAACGATTCAACGGGATAAGCCTGCTTCAGGCATCCGGGAACCGGGTCCCCCTGTTCAAAGAGACCCCGGTTCCAAGACCGATCAGCGAAGAAGGGTACCGGCACCTCCGCACAGGAAAATGCCTGCTCCAGGTTCTTCGAGCGGGGAGGGGGGGTCACATCCTCATGGTCAGGGCCCTCCACGAAGGCAATCTGCAGGACGGACTGGTGGTGGCTGATGTGAACCCCCTCTATCTCTGGGGCATGCTGGAGAACAACACCCTGCCCGCTCTCACGGAGGCGTGTGTTTTGGACTCCACCGGCACCCCCCTCTTCAGCTCCGCCCCCCCCAACGCCTCTCTCTTTGAAAAACTCCGGCTTGGGATGAAGAACGCACCCACAGGCCGGTTCGAATGGTCCGACACCGACCGGCATTACCTGGGCTGTTACTGGTCCCTCTTCCTGAAGTTCCGTTTCCACGATCCCAGGTGGACTGTGGTCATGAGCCAGTCCAAGGCCGAAGTCTTTTCGCCCATGGCCGATTTCGAGAAGACTTTCTTTCTCGTGGTCCTCCTCACCCTCTGGGTCGTTCTCTTCCTGACGATCCTTCAGATCCGCAGGAGCCTTCACCCCCTTCAGCGCCTCAAGGAAGGGACCTCTCAGATTGCGAAGAGCCGTTTCGACACCCGCGTGGTCATTGAGAGCGGGGACGAATTCGAAGAACTGGGCCACGCCTTCAACCACATGGCCAGGAGGCTGGGGATCCAGTTCAGCGCCCTCGCCGCCCTGGGCGAGATCGATCGAGCCGTCCTTTCGACCCTGCAAACCGACAGGGTCGTAGACACCACCCTCACCCATATCAGGGAGTTGTTCCATTGCGACCTTGTGGGAATGGTCATCCCGGACCGGAATTCGGCCGAGAAGGCACAGTGCTACGTCGGAAGCGCAAGACCAGCCTCGGTGAGGCTGGTGGAGGCGGTTCGGGTCTTGCCGGAACACATCCACAGACTGAGGCGGCAACCCCTGCAGCTTATCGGCCGTCCCGGTGAAGACCTGCCCGAGTACCTTCACCCCCTGGTCAGGCGGGGGTACCGCTCGTTTCTGGTTCTGCCCATCTTTACCCACGAAAGACTCTCCGCCATCGTCAGCCTGGCCTATCTCGTCTCGCCGGTGATGGACGAGGAAGACTATCTCCTCGCCCGTCAGATCGCAGACCAGGTGGGTGTTGCCCTTTCGAATGCGCAACTGATGGAGCAGTTCGAGGAACTCAGCTGGGGCACCCTGCTTTCCCTGGCCCGTGCCGTGGACACCAAATCCGCTTGGACCGGCGGGCATTCGGAAAGGGTCACCGAACTGGCCATCGAGATCGGGAGGGAACTCACGCTGGACCCGACGGATCTCCTGAATCTGCACAGGGGAGGGCTTCTGCACGACGTGGGGAAGATCGGGATCCCTTCGGATATCCTCGATAAACCGGGAAAGCTCACCCGGGAAGAATACGAGATCATCAAGAAGCACCCGTCCCTGGGGATGAGGATTCTGGAACCCATTAAGAACTACGGGGCGGTCATGGAGTTGGTTCTGCACCATCACGAGCGATTCGACGGAAAAGGTTACCCCGAAGGGCTCTCAGGTGACAGGGTCAGCCTCGGGGCGCGCATCCTCGCCGTAGCGGATGTCTTTGACGCCCTCGTCTCGGACAGGCCTTACCGGGAAGGGATGAAACGGGACCGCGCCCTCGCGATCATTCGGGAGGAGAGCGGCCGGCAGTTCGACCCCGCCGTAGTGGAGGCCTTTTTCAGGGTGATCGTCCGTAAAGACAGCGCGGCAGGGAAGGGTTCCGAGCCGCAGGACCTTCTGGCCCTGGGTGCACGCCCTTAGAGAGCATTCCCTCCCCTTTCGGGAGCGAGCGCGTGGAGGGGAGCGAGAAAGGAGGTGGCCATGACAAAGAGATCGATCGTTCTGGCATTTCTTCTGGTGCTGTCCCTGAGCGCATGCCAGAACCGTCCCTCAGTCGCCACCCTGGATGATCTGCGCGGCGTCTGGGAAACGGACGAGCCCCGATACGAGAGGTGCACCTTTCAGATCACGGCAAAGAAGATCATCTTTGAGAATGGGCTGGCCTTCACGGACATATACTACATCAGGGAAATCGATAGGGCACAGGACGGCGGAAACATCCTCTACACCATCCACTACGAAAACAGGGAAGGCCTGCGCTACAGGCTCTCCCTGTTCTACTCCAAGACCGAACAGGGGCCGGTCATCTGTTTCAAGAACCAGAAGTATATCGTCTGGACGAAGAGGCCAACCTCCTAGCCCCAAATCAAGCGAGTATATAGCGTGAGCATGAGGCGCCCACTCTTTTCACCGACTACTTGCCTCAGCGGGAGGCCGTTCCCCGTTG
>JAFGPH010000579.1 GCA_016926135.1 Deltaproteobacteria bacterium | reverse complement strand
GTGATGAGCCTGAATGAGAATGTGAAGGTCCAGGAGGATGCCATAGCCTCGATCAAGACAAGGGGGCTCATCGGAGAGAAATACGTCGAAATTACCCCGGGCGGATCGGAAAGGGTCCTGGGGCAGGGAGGCCGAGTTCGGGAGACCCAGCCTGCTGTGGATTTTGAGCAGCTTCTGTCCAATTACGTGTTCGGAAAGATATGAGATGAGGTGCAAGGTGCAAGGTGCAAGGTGCAAGGTTAGGATGACACTCCTGCTGACGGCGGTGGTATGCATCGGGGTTCTTTTTGGGGTCCATCCCGTGTGGGCCGGCGCGCCCACTGACCGGATCAGGCAGACCACGGACAAGATCCTGTCTATTGTCACGGATCCGGCCCTGAAGGAGCCTTCCAGGGAAGAGGAGAGGAGAAAGCTGATCCGCAGGGCTGTGGACGAGCGGTTTGACTGGGAGGAGATGTCTCGCCGGTCTCTGGGCACCCATTGGTCGGGCAGAACGGCGGTGGAGAAGAAGGAGTTTGTCGACCTTTTCGGCAAGCTCCTGGAGCGGACCTACCTGGACAGGGTGGAAGGTTATGCGGGTGAGAAGGTGAATTATCTGGGTGAGTCCGTGGAACAGGACTACGGCGTCGTGGATGTCAAGATCGTGACCACCAAGAACACCGAAATCCCGGTCAAGTACCGTCTCAGAAAAAAGGGGGATGACTGGTTTGTCTACGACATCTCCATAGAAGGGGTGAGCCTCGTGAATAATTACAGGGTCCAGTTCAACAACATTCTCGCCAGGGGATCCTATAAGGAACTGGTGAAGCGGCTTCAGGAAAAGGTGAAGGAGAAATAGGGCCGGGCCGCTTCATTGATCTTGGAACCATGTGTTCAAGGGGGTTAGGGATCGATGGGAAAACGTCAAAGGATAATGCTCCTGGTTGCGGTCTTGATGTTCTTTTTTTCACCCGTATCCCCGGGCCTCGCCTTCGATGCCCCTGTCTCACCGGACGCGGAGTTCCGCGAGAACCCTGGCGCGGCGGAGACGCACTCTCCTCTGGCGCCCTTTGTCTTCGTGGCCATGCAGGAGGAGAGTTTTGACGGGCGAAGTCCTCAGGAAGGGGCGGCTTCAGTCGGAGCGGAGGCGGTATCAGGTGGAGGATCCGGTGAGGAGGAAGTGGAAGAATCCATATCGGATCCCCTGGAGCCGATCAACAGGGCCTTCTTCCATTTCAACGACAAGTTCTATTTCTGGCTGCTCAAACCCATTGCCACGGGTTATAAGACGGTAGTCCCCGAGCCGGCAAGGGTGGGCGTCAAGAATTTCTTCTACAACCTGTCCTTCCCTATCCGTTTCATCAACTGCATCTTCCAGGGAAAGATCGAGGGTGCGGCCAATGAGTTTGCCCTTTTCATGGTGAACTCCACCTTCGGCCTGGCAGGGTTCCTTGACGTGATCCCTGAAGAGGTAAAGATGAAGCGTTACGAGGAGGATCTCGGACAGACGCTGGGGGCCTGGGGCATTGGTCCCGGTTTCTATCTCAACTGGCCGATTCTGGGTCCATCCAGCCTGCGGGACACGATCGGCATGGCCGGAGACTCTTTTCTGAGTCCTGTGGACTATCTCTCTCAGGCGAAGTATGTTGCGGCTACAAGGTCCTTTGATGCGGTCAACAGGACATCCCTCAGGATCGGGGATTACGAGGCACTGATCAAGGCCTCCCTGGATCCCTACATCGCCCTCAGGGATGCCTATTTTCAGAACCGGCGCGCCAGGATCCTGGAGTAGACCCCCTTCATCTCGATGCACGCTCCATTCCCGTGATCACGCCGTGACAGCGGCAGGCCGTACTGACCATGAGGCTAACCTTGGACGTTTGAACGGGCTCTAAAAGGGAGAAGAGAGCTGCCGGTCGATACCCCCCGACCCCGGGCGCGAGCTGATGGCTTCGGATGTTCAAAGACCGAAACGGTGGAAAGACAAGACCCCCGAGGAGGTCAAACATGTTTTGTCCCCTCTTTTTGCCTGTGACGGTGCACATGTTCTTGGGCTCCGCGCAATCGTCGGGGCATCTGAAAGTAGCGTGAGTGACATAGATGTTGCCCTCAGTGCCCCGCATGGGGTTCGGCAGGAGGTGGTCCATCTCAGGGGGAAGGGAAATACGGCGAACCTGATCGGGGCCGAGGCGAAGGAGGATCCATTCAGCGGCCAGGTGAACGGGCAACGCCGGGATGATCCAGTCCGGACCCCCATCCCACTGGAGATGCTCCTTGAGAAACAGGACGCCGTCGGCCTTCTCCCTCGTGCATGCGGGACCCTGACACCTCGACAGGTTGTCCTCCACAGGATCCACCAGGACAAAATGCCTCTTTCCCCCGGCCTTGGACAATCGCTGGAAGGCGAGGGATCCGAACCGGCCGACACCGATGATCCAGATCTTTTCCATGACCTGCTCCCGGGATATGCCTTGAACAATTCCCCCGTCAGTACTCTATCCCCTTCTGGGCCTCAACCCCCTGGCGATAGGGATGTTTGACTTCACGCATCTCCGTGACGAGGTCTGCAATGTCCAGCACGGCATCATGGGCATTGCGGCCGGTCAGGACGAGGTGGAGTTCGGGAGGTTTCTCACGGATTGCCCGGATCACTTCGTCGATACTGAGCAAACCGAAATGCACCGCCACATTGATCTCGTCCAGCACGATAAGGTCGTAGTCCTTGCTCTCCATGGCCCGCCTGAAGGTTTCAAGACCCTCCTGGGCCATGGAGATGTCCGCGGCGTCACAGGGACTTGTTTTGAAGAATACGCCTCTCCCGCATTGCCGGATGGTAATGGAGAGATGGTTCCCTGCCAGCGCCTGGATTTCGCCGGTCTTCCCCTTTCCCTTCATGAACTGCAGGATCAGCACGCGAAGTTGCTGTCCTGCGGCCCGAAGGGCCATGCCCAGCGCTGCTGTCGTTTTCCCCTTTCCATCGCCCGTGAAGACCAGAATCAATCCCTTCGTGTGAGATTCTTTGCTCATATCAGCCCCCGCATGAATGAGGTCAGACATTCTCGTTCGGAACCGCTCGAATGGTACGATCCTCGGCAGGTAAAATCAACCATCAAAGCGGGGGATTGATTTCTGTGCCAAAGCGGGCTATATCCAAATCGTGAGGAGGGAAAACGACATGGCAGGTCATCAATCCAATACGGATTCAGAAATGCTCTCCATGATTCTGGACACGATCGCCAAGCTCGAGCGGGAGCGGCTTCCGCTCCAGACCCGACTGGAGATGGACCGGAAAGGGGAGTTTCCCATGGAATTGATCCGGTTCATGCTGGGCCCCGAGATCGGTCTTCACCTGATCTTCATCCCCGGGGAGTTCGGGGGGCTCGGGGCCGGCGCAACCGAGATCGCCGTCATTTCAGAAAGGATGGCCAGAATGGACCTGGCGGTGGCCACCTCGTTTCTTGCCATCTGTCTCGGCATGGATCCTCTCCGGGTCGGGGCGACTCCGGAGCAGAAGTCGAAATACATTGCCAGAATAGCGGAGGAAGGCCTCATTGTGGCCTACGGCGTAACCGAACCGGATGCGGGTTCCAATGTGCAGGCCCTCAAGACCAAAGCGGAGCGGGTGCTCGATGAGGCGGGACGGATCAAGGGGTATCGGCTGAACGGCCAGAAGCAGTTCATTACCAACGGAGGGGTGGCGGATCTCTACACGATCCTGGCCGATACCCCCGATGGCCCTTCCTTTTTCGTGGTGGAGGCGGGGGCTGAAGGACTGAAACCCGGAAAGCATGAAGACAAGCACGGCATCAGGGCCTCGGACACGTGTCCCCTGAGCCTGGAGGACCTCTATGTCCCTGTGGAGAACCTCGTGGGCGGGGCAGAGGGGCAGGGGCTTAAACAGGCCAACCGGGTCTTCGGTTATACGAGGTTGATGGTGGCGACCTTCGGTCTGGGGGCCGGTGTGGCGGCCCTGGAAAAGGCGATCGCCTATTCCCGGATCCGCAGCCAGTTCGGGGGCCCCCTCTGCGAGAAGCAGGGGTACACCCACAGGCTGCTGGTTCCCCACGCGGTGCGGCTGGAGGCGGCCAGGGCTTACATCGAAAGGGTCGCCCGGAGGCTGGACGCAGGCGAGGAGGATCTCCAGGTGGAAGGCTCCATCGCCAAGTACTTTGCCACAGAGGCCGGGGATGCGGCGGCCAACGACGCCATCCAGGCCTTCGGAGGATATGGCTATATACGGGAGTATGAGGTGGAGAAGATCAAGAGGGATGTCAAGATCGCCACCATCTTCGAGGGAACCAGTGAAATCCAGCGAAACATCATCGCCATGTTCCGCATGAGAGAAACCGTGCGGTCCAAGGGAGGATACTACCGATCCATGGCAGAAGGCCTGGAGGGACTGCCGGAGGCGTCCGGTTCGCGGCAACTCTCCAGGGCGATCCGGAACCTCAATGAGATGATCTTCAAGGCCAGGGCCGCCAAGCTGACCAGGTCTCAGCATGTCAACTTCCTCCTGGCAGACATGATGACATGGGCGGAAGTGGCGGGGGCCTTGTGCGCGAAGGCGGCGCGCCATGAAGGCGCAAATCGGAGCAAGACTTTCATGGAGGCCGCATCGCGCCTCTTTGTGCGGGAGGCCGCGGAGGTGATTTACGCGAACGGGCTCAAGATTGCGTTCGGCTGTGACGCATGCATGGAGGAAATGGCGGAGAGCCTCGAATCCATTGGGCCGTCCAAGCTCCTTTCAGGATACCTGCAGGACATGAACACGGTGGCCGCGGAGCTTACCCGGGGAGATTGAAGAATGGAGATCACGATGAGCCGAACACCCACCGCTTTCCACTGACGGGCCGATGAGGAGCCACCGATTTCATTCCGACCCGAGGAGGCAGGGCAGACCGCGGCAGTTCAGCAGGAAATCCCCGTCCGTCAACCCCAAGCTGGACCCCCAGCTCGGGCAGAGCTTCAAGAGGATCGGCGTCCCGGAACCCGCTCCCTTCACCCCGGACCCCTTCCAGGTGGAGGCCCTGGAGAGCATCCGTGAGCATGATGTTCTGGTGAGCGCCCCCACGGGAGCCGGAAAGACCTGGATTGCGTCCCAGGCCATTGCCCGATGCCTCTCCAGGGGGCTCAGGACATGGTACGCCTCGCCCCTCAAGGCCCTCTCCAATTCCATCTACCGGGAGTTCCGCCGCGAGTTCGGCCCCGAGAAGTGCGGCATCCTCACGGGGGACAGGAAGGAGAACGCGGGAGCCCCCGTTGTCGTGGGGACCACCGAGATCCTGCGTAACCAGCTCTACGATGCCATGCACGAAGGGCTCGACATCCAGGCCGACCTGGTCATTCTGGACGAGGCCCATTACCTGAGCGACCCTGACCGGGGCGTGGTGTGGGAGGAAGTCCTTATCTATCTCCCGTCACGGGTTAGGCTCCTGCTCCTCTCAGCCACCATATCCAACGGCGAGGAAATTGCTGCGTGGTTGAAGGAGACGAGGGGAAGGCGGATGCAGGTCGTGCGCTCCCGGGAAAGGCCCGTGCCCCTGGAGATGCTCTTCCTCTTCCCTGACGGCCTGATCTCGCCCCTGGCCGGGAAAAAAGGCCTCGTGCCGAGGGTAAAGAAATTCCTCCAGATGCCCGGAGGGCGTGGAAGAAGAGGGGGAAGGTTGAACTACGGCGAGATCATCCAATGCCTCAGGGCCTTCGATCTCCTGCCCGCCATCTTCTTTCTCAAGTCCAGGGCCGACTGTGACAGGGCCCTCTTCACCTGCTCTCCCCCGGATAACCCTTATGAGGCGAGAGAAAGGGTGAAAAGGGAGGTGAGGGTGTTTCTGCAAAAATACCCTCATCTGGAGCGACACCGCCAGATGAGGTACCTCTTGGACTGCGCGGTAACCTCTCATCATGCGGGCCAGCTGCCTTACTGGAAGGTGCTGGTGGAGGAGATGATGAACAAGGGGTACCTGGAGGCCATCTTCTCCACATCCACGGTGGCCGCAGGGGTCAATTTCCCGGCCCGCACCGTGGTGCTGGTGCAGAGTGACCGCTTCGACGGCCATCAGTTCAGCAACCTGACCTCCACGGAGCTTCATCAGATGACCGGGAGGGCGGGTCGCAGGGGGAAGGACAACATCGGCTTTGCCCTCGTGGTGCCGGGCACCCACCAGGATCCCCAGTTCATCGTCGAACTGAGAGACCTGCCGCCCGAACCGCTCCTCAGCCAGATCCACATCAATTTCTCCATGACCCTGAACCTCCTCCTTTCCCACACGCCGCATGAGGTGAGGGACATGCTCGATCGCTCCTTTGCCTCCTTCCAGCAGAGGAGGTCGGGCTCCCTCCTGCAGACTGAGTGGGGGGAGATGGTGGATGCCTTGAAGAGGGCCATTCCCAGGGGTCGGTGTGATACCGAAGATCCCTTTGAGGTGCTGGAGCATATCCAGAGAAGGACGGAGATTCACCGGCAGGCGAAGCGCCTTGAGAGAACGGCCCGGGGCGAGAGGCTCATGCAGTTCTACAGCGAGCACCTCCAGCCCGGGAGGCTGATCCTGCACAAGAACCGGAATGTGTACGTGGTCTTCCGTGCCACCATGGAGGAAGGCCACCTGATCTGTGCTGCACACAACCTGAAAAGGAATCTGAGGGTGAGGAAGGGGCGGATCACGCTCCGAAACCTGGAAATCCACCAGATCAAGGATATCCTGGACCACCGGGTGGATCTGCCTGAAGACTACTCCTTGGCTCAGCTTTCATCGCTCCTGGCCTCCATCCCCACACGAGGTCTGAAACCCCTGGATGTGGGAATTCCTCCCGAGAGGGAGACGGCTGAGGAAGGTTCCCCGGAGAGGGTGACTGCCCCGTCCTTCCCCTGCGAGGAGTGTGAGCACCTCAGGGTCTGCCACTCGGGAAAACGGGGAGAGATGAGGACCCTGCTCCGCAGATTTCGTGCCCTGGAATCCGAGATAGACGGGCTGAAGGGAGGGCTCTGGCTCAGCTTCAAGAGGCATTTGCGGTTTTTGCGTGATACGGGCTTCGTAGACGGGGAGGACCGGCTGACCGCGGATGGCCGCTGGGCCTCGAAGCTGAGGCTGGACCATCCTCTGCTCATAGCAGAGGCTATCCGGAGGGGAGCTTTCGAGGGTGTGGGACCCGAGGCGATGGCAGGATGTATCGCTCCGTTTGTGTGGGACAGGGTGCAGGATCAGGAGGTCAGGGTGAGCAGCCCCATGGGCCTGGAAGCCCTGGAGGCCGCCTTCAACCGCATGCACGAGCAGATCGAGGAGATGAGAAGGTTCAAGACGAGAAGGGGTTTCGAGAATCCCCCCATCCTCTTCTGGCCTGCAGCCTCCCTGTTCCTGTGGGCAAAGGGTGTGCCGTGGGAAGAACTCGTCTCCTTCATCCCGGTGGACGATGGGGACATGGCCTCGCTCATGATCCGAACGGCCGACCATCTCAGGCAGGTGGCCAACCTGGAAGAGACCCATCCCCGGCTGGCCTCCGCTGCCAGGGAGGCCATACGGCTGATTTTGAGGGAACCGGTTTTCCTGGATTGACGATTGTCCACTGACGATTGGGGAATTGGAGAACCGAGAAAAAATCGAGCAACAAATGTCCTTAAGGGATGTGTCAGGAGGGAATCCCATGAAGATCATCGCATTTCTTTCGTGTCTTGCGGTAATGACCCTGCCGTTCGGCGGAGCGTTCGCCCAGGGCGTCACCAAGAGCGACCTCAACGACCAGGTGGGGATGAAGGTGACCGTCTACAACAACAACCTGGGGCTGATCAAGGACACGCGAAAGGTGGCGCTTCCTCCGGGGGAAGGGGAACTCCGTTTCATGGACGTGGCCTCCCAGATCATGCCACCGACGGTGCATGCCGCCTCCCTGAACCACCCCGAGGGCTTCTCCGTGCTAGAACAGAATTACGAATACGACCTGATGAACGCCAAGAAGCTGCTCGACAAGTACGTGGGCCGCGACATCAAGATCGTGGACTGGAACCGGTACCAGGACCGGAAAGAGGTGGTGGAGGCCACCCTGCTGAGCAACAACCAGGATCAGATCTACAGGATCAACGACGAGATCTATCTGGGTCATCCCGGCTACAAAGTACTCCCCGGCCTGCCCGAGAACCTGATTGCCAAGCCCACCCTTACATGGATCTTTGCCAACCATGCCAAAGGGTCGCACGAGCTGGAGGTATCCTATCTGACCACGGGAATCAACTGGAGGGCCGACTATGTGATGGTCCTCAACAGGACGGATACCTCTGCGGATCTCTCCGGATGGGTGACGGTGGACAACAGGAGCGGTGCCACGTACAAGGATGCCCGGCTCAAGCTCGTGGCCGGTGAGGTGCACAGGGTGGCGGAGGACCGGGCGAGGGAGGTGCCCCAGGCGGCGGCGTTCAAGGCGGCCAGGGCCCCCCAGTTCGAGGAGAAGGCCTTCTTCGAGTACCACATCTACGACCTGGGCCGGAAAACCACCATCAAGGACAATCAGACCAAACAGATCAGCCTCCTGGAAGCCCGGAATGCCGGGGTCCAAAAGGAACTCCTCGTTTACGGGGTGAAGAGCTATTTTACCAGGAAGTTCATGGAACGGACCCCTAAGCAGCCGGTGAACGTCTATATGCGGTTCAAGAACTCAAAGGAGAACCATTTGGGCATGCCCCTGCCGGCGGGAGTGGTTCGCCTCTACAAACAGGACGAGGACGCAAGTCAGCAGTTTGTGGGCGAGGACAGGATCGATCACGTCCCGAAGGACGAGGAGGTGAAGCTCAAAATCGGCGAGGCCTTTGATGTGGTGGCCGAACGGGTCCAGACCGATTACCGGCAACTCACCTCCCGGCTCCACGAATCGGAATGGGAGATCACCCTGCGGAACCACAAGGAGCTGGATGTGAAGGTGGGGATCGTGGAGCCCCTCTTCGGCAACTGGAAGATCGTCAGCAATTCTCACCCCTACAAGAAGGAGGATGCCTTTACCATTCGATTCGATGTGGGTGTGCCGAAGAACGGTGAAGTGAAGGTGAAGTACGGGGTCCAGGTCGGCCTGTGATGCCAGTGGCCGGAAGGTTACCTGTTTGTTCACCCTTCGATACCTCAGGGTGAATGCCCGACTTGATCACCCATCCTGCGTTTATCCGTCAGGTTATCGCTCATGCCCTTGACGGGAGGGGATTCGAGGAAGAAGTGATGTGGATGGTCCTTGGAGTTGGGGTCTTCTACCTCCTGGTCAGCCTGGGGCTGACCTATGTGGTCCTGAATTTCCCGAGAAACCCGGTGGACGATGTCCCGGATTGGGGCCGGGCGGAGGACCTGCGCATTCCCGCGCGGGAAGGGGGAACCCTGGAGCTGTGGCGTGTGGAACCGGACGGACCCTCAAGGGGGCTCGTGGTGCTCGCCCACGGATGGGGAAGAAACCGGGGCAGGATGGTGGGCAGGGCAAGGGTGTTTGCGGGCATGGGGTTTACCACGGTCATGCACAGCGCCCGTGATCACGGCGGGTCCAGTCGCCACCCCTTCATGAACGGCGCCCGATTCGCCGACGACATGGAATCCGTGCTGGACTGGGTCGGCGAACCTGTTCTGCTCTACGGCCACTCCATCAGCGCGGCAGCCGCCGTCATTGTAGCCCAACGGAGCCCCTCCAAGGTGAGGCTCCTCTTCCTGGAGTCCTGCTATGCCAGGACCAAGGAGGCCCTCCACAGTCTCTACTGCAACTACAACCGCTTTTTCGGGGTGTTCTTTTCGCCTATGGTCATCACGTGGATGGACATCTTCTGGAGAGGCAGACTGGATCAGGTAAGTCCCGTAAGACTTGCCCCGGGCATCGACATCCCGGTGCTCATCATCCACGGGGACAGAGACGAGAACTTCCCCCTCCACCATGCCACCAGACTCAAGGAGAGCTTCCCAGAGGGAAGGGCGGAACTCTTTGTGGCCGAGGGCGCGGACCACAGCACGCCCAGCCTGAACCCCCAGTACCCGCAAGTCGTTCGTGCCTTCGTGGAACGGCACCTTGGCGCATTTCCCAAGTGATGCTTTCCCCTTGGTTTGCGGAGGCAAAGGAGGGTGTCCTGCCAACGGATCAGCGTTTGGCCTCGTCTCCCAAATCCACCGTCAACTCAGACTTCCTCCACCGAAATCAGTGGATTCTGGGCTCTCCTGTCTTCTTGACGGATGGACGGTGATTCGATATTGTGACGGCGGTATCATACAGTCTCAGTTGTTCCTTTTACCCCTCGGATCTCCCTTTCACCCTTTCCCCCGGCCTTCGGGGAGAGAGCAGGGAGAGGGGGCGAGTGGCAGCGGGCTTCATGCGTTCGCATGGGCGCCCAGGCAATCGGGATGAACCAGGAGAGGAGGCACGGCATGGACAGGAAGGAATTGATGGAGATCTTCAACAGTTTTCCCCGGATTGGCTCGCTCAGTACCGCCAACAGGGAAGGGGATGTGAATGTGGCGGTGTTCGGCTCCCCTCGCATGATTGACGAAAACACTGTGGTCATGGGTATGGGGAATAACCGTTCCCTGCGAAACCTCGAACGAAACCCTAAGGCGGTCTTCATGGTGGTGGAGCCCGGTGAAACGGTGGCGAACTGGAAGGGGGCGAGGGTCTACCTCCAGGCCGTGGACATGGAAACCGGCGGGAAGTTCTTTGACGAGATCAAGCATGGTATCGCGGTAGCTGCAGGCCAGGCCGCCGCGGACATGATCCATGCGGCTATTCGTTTCCGAATCACCGAGGTCAGGCCCATCGTTGACCGGTCATAGGGGTCTGTGGGAATGCTCACCCTGCCCCAGACCGGGGGAGAGGGCAGGGCGAGGAGGAGCTTTCGTATGTCGAAAGAAGAACTGCGTTTGTGTCAGTTCATGGGGAATACGAGGGACTTCACCGTTACGGGAAAGACCTGACGACCCACCAGGGGTTCACTGATATCGATCCAGTCCCCGTCGTTCAGGGACAACTCATCCAGGGACAGGAGATTGCTTTTCATTCCGGTCTCCCTTCGAATAACGCTGCCCACACCGCAGGCAATGTCCTTTTCAAAGACCAGGATCACGGGGATGTTTTTCAGAATGGAATTGGGGAGGGCGGCTTCAATGGATTTCGCAAACAGCTCCAGGTCAGGGTAGTTCACCCGGACCGGGTCCTTGAAGTACAGGGCCACCACCTCATGGCCCTCGACCAGATCGTACCTTTGAAACGCCATCTTCACCCTCGAGACCACATGCTGCATGCTGAGCTTCGGTTCCTCCACGTCCACCCGGAGAACCGGAATGTTTCGCATGGGGAGACTGATCCTGTCGTCCATGAACCCCGATGAACCGGAAACAGACAGGGAATAGGCGCCTGCGCCGATGACTGTGGCTCTGATCTTGTTAAGCGGCTCGACCACCGGGGATTTCAGCTGAGGAATGAGCGAGCGGAGGGTTTTTGCAAGAATATTTCCGAGGTCATTGTAACGGCCCTTCTTGCCGTAGATGAACTCCGCCACGCCTCCGGAAAACATGTACTCATCGATTGGGGTCGAATAATCCAGGTTACCGGTCATCATGAGTTTCCTGGCGAGAGAGGAACTCGGAGGGCCCGTCATCACCTCAATAAGCACTTCGGCCATTTTGGACGCAATTTTTCCGATATGCTCTTTGGGGATCTGATCTCCGAGCCGGTAGTCCATGCCGACATGGCGCATGACTTCAACCGCCGGGTCGGCAAGCTCGCGGATTCTGATCTCGGAATCCAGGGCCAGCAGTCTTCCTCCGACCGCTATGCAGCTTGTGGAGAGAACGTTCCCATTTCTGGATATGGCCAGGTTGGAGGTGCCGCCGCCAATGTCGCAGGACAGGACCGTCCTGTGTAGATCTCTGGACCTGGCGGTGGCCCCTGAGCCCATGGCGGCGAGAAGGCTTTCGAAATTGGGACCTGCAGTGGCTGCAACGAGTTTTCCGGCATCCTTGGAGAGCGCTTGTGCGATCTGCGGCGCGTTGTGTTTCTTGGCCGACTCCCCCGTTATGATCACTGCACCCGTCTGAATATCGGCCGGGTCAATTGCCGCGTGCTCATACTCCTCCTTGAAGAAGGCCGTCAACGCTTCAATATCAAGGGTCCGGTCCTGCAGAAGGGGCGTATGAATGATCCTTCCCTCATAGACCACATTCCTTTCCTGGATGTTGAACCGCAGGGTAGGGGACAGTTCGTCCCTGACCAGTATCAGCTTTGAAAAGACCAGATGACTGGTTGCACTGCCGACGTCGATACCGACGGAAAGTAATTCGATTCGCTTGATTTCCATGGCTGACTCTCAAAAACACCCCCTGTTCCCGAGACAAAAGTACGGCTGAAATATAGCCGCATTTCAACTGTCAAGGATAGAGGATCTTGTCATATGTGTCAATTGATATATGGGCCCCGAACCGCTTCCTTCCACCACCCGATCACGGAGACGTAGCGTTCGAAACAGAGATGTTCCCTTCTCTCGATCTCGCGCATCCAGTCACCGAGGGCACTGGCATGATGGATGATGAGGGGAACGCTGTGCTCCGGCAGCACGTCCTTGAAAAGGGCGTAACGTTCGATCTCGCGCTGGATGCGGTTGGCGGTTTCTCCGGTGTCCCAGGGTGTCGGATGGATGAAGCCGTGAACGGCCCCTTCCGCACTGGAGTAGGCCCACTGAAAGGGAAATTCCTCTTTCAGCCGCCGCAGAAGCCGGATGGCCTGAAGGTTGGTCTCCACGGTCACACCCTTGTTGAGGTTCCTGAGAATCCCATCATCAAAGGACTCGAAGCCCACCGAGGAGAGCAGCACCCTCACCCGCATCCGCCTCGCCATGCGCAGGGCTTCCCTTACATAGGCTTCTCCCTGGACGAACCAGTCCGCTCGCATGGTGAGGTTCACCTGGGAAAGCTGAAGTCCCCTGCCTTCCGCTTCCCTCAAAAGGTGTGGCAGGCCGGGCAGTGGGTTTTCGTTGATCAGTTCAAAAGCGATCTTGCGTCCGTCCTCCAACTCGGGCAGTCCCTGAACCTGTTTCAGCACCCCGTCCCATCCGAGTGAGCCGTGAAACCCCTTGTCCGTTGCCACATCGCAAAAGCTGCAGCCCTTCAGATGCACCTTGACGCTGCGCGGCCTTACCTCCTGAAGAAAGGCTGGATAGGAGATCTCTATCTGCGCAGGACGGGAGGCATGGGGACAGCCAATGTGCTGCACAACCTGGGCGAGTGTAATTGTGTGGGCCGCCAGGGTGCCTCGCTCCAGCCTGTACAGGTTTCCCCATCTCACCCCGGCGAGAAACCTCTCGTCCCAGGGTTTCCTGGGGTTTATCCGGATCTTGCCGTCGCCGCCTCGGAAGGCAACACCTCTGTCGTGGAGGGGTGCTCCGTTGTCGGGGGCCTGAAGAAAGGGGATGATCTGCTCGGCCGGACCGTGCAGGGCAAAGGAGAAGTGTTTCGAGAGCCCGGGAAAACGGTGGGGGTGGCTCTGCCAGTCCCTTTCTCCGAGAAAGTCCGCGTCCGCCTGCGGCCCGGCGAGAATGGTTGTGGCGCCTTCCTCTTTGAGTTCGCGAGCCAGGTCAAAGAGGTCTTCTCGCCCGCTCAAGGTGGAGAAGCCGATGACGGGCCTTTCCAATCCGAAAAAGTCCGAGAGGGCACCCTTGAGGACCCCTTTGTCGTCCCCCCGGTCCACTCCAACCACAATGCACTCGCAAGGTGTATGTTCTTCGATCAGCGTGGCGGCCATCTGGGGGCCCAGCAGTCCATATGTTTCGCCCGCAAAATAGCTGGCGATAATGGCCATCTTCTTCTTGGGACTGATTATGGACATGTCGTTTTCTGATCCTCCCCGTGTGGCGCAGGAATCCGCCACCATCCCGCAAGCCCCCCGGGGGATCGCTCAGTACTCCTTTTCATAAATACTCAGTCTGTATATGGAATATCGAAACAAATGCCAATCACCAAAATCCTGACGATCCTTTTGCCGCTTTGTGAATCGTTGTCATCCTGTTGTTTTGGTGATAGAAATGCTTATTTTCGAGATAAATACCAGGTCGAGCGGGGCAGAGGTTCGGTTCGCATGCTCAGTGCAGAAGAACGGGAACGATACGACAGGCAGATCATGATCCCCGAGATCGGGGAGCAAGGACAGGAACGACTCAAGAGGGCAAAGGTTCTTATCGCCGGGGCAGGGGGGCTGGGTTCGCCCATTGCCATCTATCTCGCTGCAGCCGGCACGGGAACGATCAGGATTGTGGATCATGACCGGGTGGATGTGTCCAACCTGAACCGGCAGGTGCTCCACTGGGAAAAGGACAAGGGGGTGGCGAAGGTGCTCTCCGGCGTCGAGAAATTGAAGGGTCTGAATCCGTATGTCAACGTGGAGACTGTGGAGCAGACGATCGCAGAGGGCAATATCGCAGAATTGGCGGAAGGTTTTGACGCCATTGTGGACGCCATGGACAACCTGCCCACCCGATACCTTCTGAACAAGGCCGCCATCGACCGGAACATTCCCTTTTTTCATGGGGCGGTGAGGGGTTTTGAGGGCCGGGTCATGACGGTCATACCCGGCGAGACGGCCTGCCTGAGGTGCATGTATCGAGGGCCGGTTCCCGAGGAGAAATTTCCCGTGGTAGGTGTTACGCCCGCGTTGGTGGGCACTATTCAGGCCACGGAGGTCATCAAGTACATTGTGGGGACCGGTGAACTGCTGGCCAACAGGCTTCTGGTCTATGACGGGCTGGACATGAAGTTCACGGAGTTCAAGGTAAAGAGGAATCCGGATTGCGACCACTGTGGCCACCTGAAGTTTCCAGCGGTCCTTAGCGAAAGGAGTGAGCGGTGAGCATCAAGATACACGTACACAAGACCCATCGTCAGTTTACCGACGGGCAGGAGGTGATCGACACCCGGGGAAACACGGTCGGGCAGTGCCTGAGGGACCTGGTCAAACAGTATCCCGGCATGGAGAAGAACCTTTTTGTCAAAAACGGCAAGCTGAACCCCCTTCTGGAGATCTATGTCAACGCGGAGAGCGCCTATCCGGAGGAACTCGCCAAACGGGTGAAGGACGGGGACGAGATCCACATCACCCTGATGCTTTCGGGAGGGTAAATCCCTAGGGTACCGGAGTGTTGGAGAACCGGAGTATTGGGTAAAGAGGTCTCTTGTGAATCGTCTCGAAATAGTATTTGCAGGTCGTGCCCCCTCACCCTGCCCTCTCCCCCAAGCCTGGGGGAGAGGGTTGGGGTGAGGGGGCTCATGAGTGTCAAGACAAATATGCGACCCTTCAT
>JAFGPH010000578.1 GCA_016926135.1 Deltaproteobacteria bacterium | reverse complement strand
TAGCGATAGGCCACGGAGAACAGGGTGGCCAACTCCATCTCGATGGCCAGCATCCTCTGCCGCCTCAGGTAGGCCACAAATTCCTCATCAAACTCCCACAGCCTCCTGTCGGTCGTGTAGACAATGCCGCACCTCGGATCGAAACCAAGGCTCCGGACCGCACCGATACAGTAAAGGTTCACCGAAGAGGCCGGAATGGCAGGGAACTCAGGGGGCAGGTAGTGCCGGCTCGTGCCCTCACCGCGAATGGCTGCCGAAGGAATGATGAAGTTGCCCACCTCCAGGATGTCGTCGATACCGCCGCACATGCCGAGCATGATCACCGCCTTGAGGTTGTCCAGATAGGCCAGGCAGTTGATCAGGAGGGCCGCCTGGGGCGAACCGATCCCGAAGTCGATCATCGTGCAGTTCATCTCCTTGGCGTTCACGATCCTGAAATTGCCTTCCGAGAGCGCGCCACCTGTCTTGTCCTGAAAGGCCTTGATGTATTGCCTGAAGTTGGTGATCAGGATGTAGTCGCAGAAATTCTCAAGACTGCTGTTTGTGTATCTCTCGAGGGTCTGCCTGATGTATTCGTGCTCTTTGAGGATCATGCCAGCCTCCTCCACCGTGATGCCGGTTGCTTGAGCATGGATGTCGGTCCAAATTATCCCCGGAAACGCTAAAAAGGCAAGCATAAACGGGTAGGCGCAAGGCGCACGGTCCAGGGTGCAGGGTGCAGGGTGCAGGCAAAAGGCACAAGATCCGAGAGGACAGGGCCGAAAGGGGGGCTATACCGGTCGGGCCCGCCCTTTTCGAAAGACCCCATTACGAAAATACACCTTTCAGCTTTGAGCTTTCAGCCTTCAGCTTTCCCTTGCGCCGCCCACATTATCACTTAACAAAGACGCCGATTGTGGTAGAATGCGCGGCCATAAACGCTTCTGGAGACAAGGCCATGAACGAGAGCCATACAGAGACGAAAAAGGGAACACCCAAACCCTCCACGGATTTCATACGGACCATCATCAACGAGGACCTGGAGAGCGGAAAACACGGCGGTCGGGTGCAGACCCGATTTCCTCCTGAGCCGAACGGGTACCTGCACATCGGTCATGCCAAGTCCATCTGTCTCAATTTCGGCATCGCAGAGGGATACGGGGGTCGCTGCAACCTGCGCTTCGACGATACCAATCCCACCAAGGAGGAAATCGAGTACGTCCAATCCATCAAAGAGGATGTGAAGTGGCTGGGCTTCGACTGGGAAGACCGGGAATATTACGCTTCGGACTACTTCGGGCAATTGTGCGAATGGGCCATACGGTTGATCCAAAAGGCCAAGGCCTTCGTGTGCGACCTGAGTGCCGAGGAAATCCGCAAATACAGGGGGACCCTGACGGAACCGGGCCGGGACAGCCCCTATCGAAACCGGCCGGTGGAGGAGAACCTGGACCTCTTCCTGCGGATGAAGGCAGGAGAGTTCCCGGACGGCTCCAGGGTGCTTCGTGCCAAAATCGATATGGCCTCCCCCAACCTGAACATGCGCGACCCCGTGATGTACCGCATCCTGAGGGCGGAACACCACAGGACGGGCGACGCCTGGTGTATCTATCCCATGTATGACTGGGCCCACGGCCAGTCCGATTCCATCGAAGGAATCACCCACTCAATCTGTACCCTCGAGTTCGAGGACCACCGCCCTCTCTATGACTGGTTTCTGGACCAACTGGAGGTGTTCCATCCCCGGCAGATCGAGTTTGCCCGCCTCAACCTCACCCACACGGTCATGAGCAAGAGAAAACTCCTGCAATTGGTCGAAGAGGGCCATGTGAGGGGGTGGGACGACCCCCGGATGCCTACCCTCTCGGGCCTCCGCAGGCGGGGATACACCCGTGAAGCGGTCCGCGACTTCTGCGAGCGCATTGGCGTGGCCAAGAGGGACAGCACGGTGGACGCGGCCCTTCTGGAACACTGCCTTCGAGAAGATCTCAACAGGCGCGCCCCGCGTGTGATGGCCGTCTTGCGTCCCCTCCGGGTGGTCATCGACAACTACCCCGAGGGGCAGGTGGAAGAGATGGAGGCCGTCAACAATCCCGAGGATCCCGGCATGGGGAACCGGAAGGTGCCCTTTTCCCGGGTCCTCTATATCGAACGGGACGACTTCATGGAGGACCCGCCCAGGAAGTTCTACCGTCTTGCCCCCGGCCGAGAGGTGAGGCTCAGGTACGCCTACTTCCTCAAGTGCGTGGGTGTGGAGAAGGACGGGACGAGCGGTGAGGTCACCGAGCTCCGCTGCACGTATGACCTGGCCACACGGGGAGGAGACGCCCCGGACGGCCGCAAGGTGAGGGCCACCCTTCACTGGGTCTCGGCCGTCCACGCCGTGAAGGCCGAAGTCCGGCTCTACGACCATCTCTTCACCAGGGCTGACCCCGCCGGGGACGAGGGCGATGGGATGGACTTCAAGGCCCACCTGAATCCCCGCTCCCTGGAGGTCCTCACCTCCTGCCGGGTGGAGCCTGGCCTGGCATCCGCTGCGCCGGGAAGCCACTACCAGTTTGAGCGGCTGGGCTACTTCTGCGTGGACCCGGAGCGCACCCCGGACGGCAACCCGGTATTCAACCGTTCGGTCACCCTTCGTGACGAATGGGCCAAGATCCAGAAGGCGGAAGCAGCGGTCCCGGCCTCACCGCCTGCCCGTCCCTCACCCTTGCGACCGGAGATCACCATAGAGGATTTCTCCCGGATGGATCTGAGGGTAGGCGTTGTCCGTCAGGCCTCCCTCGTGGAAGGCGCCGACAAGCTGATCAAGCTGATGGTCGATCTGGGGGAGGGGCGGCCCCGGCAGATCTTTGCCGGCGTTCGTTCGGCCTACCCGGATCCCCAAAGACTGGTGGGGAGAAAGGTCATGGTGCTGGCCAATCTGAAGCCCCGGCAGATGAAGTTCGGCCTCTCCGAAGGCATGATCCTGGCGGGCGCAGGCAAAGGCCGCATGGGCATAGCCACCTTTGACGGCGATCTGGAGCCGGGGGACGGAGTCTCTTGATCACGATTCCCTACCGGTGGAAGGCCTTGATAACCGTGGCCGTGGGAACCCTCATGGCCACCATGGATGCGAGCATCACCAACATCGCCTTTCCCGTATTCACCAGGGTCTTCCGCACCGATCTCACCACGGTGATCTGGATTACCCTGGCCTACATCCTGTTCAGTACAAGCACCATGCTCATCCTCGGCAAGCTGAGCGACGTGGTCGGTCGCAAGAGGATTTACGTTACCGGCATGCTGCTCTTCACCATGGGCCTGACCGCCTGCTCCGTGGCCGATGGGATCGGTGAAATGATCCTTTACAGGTGCCTGCAGGGTCTGGGGGGGGCCATGAGCATTGCCTGCGGCACGGCCATCGTCACCGAGGCCTTTCCCGTCAGGGATACGGGAAAGGCACTGGGCCTGCTGGGCATTTCCGTATCCCTGGGCTTCATCATCGGTCCCGTGCTCGGCGGATTCCTGCTCCACTGGCTGGACTGGCGTTCCATCTTCTACGTGCGGGCCCCCATAGCCTTCCTCTCCCTCCTGCTGGCCCTTTTCCTCCTGAAAAGGGATGAGGTCCGAACCGGACCTGTTTCCCTTGACCTGGCAGGGGCACTCACCTCGGCCTGCGGTATCTTCTGCCTGGTCCTGGGCATCAGCAGGGCGAAGGAACTGGGCATCCTCTCACCCCTGGTCTGGGGATGGCTGATCGGAGGACTCCTCCTCATCCTTGCCTTTACCCTGGTGGAACGCCGGGCGAAGGACCCCGTCATGGAACTCTCTCTCTTTGGGAACAGGACGTTCCGGAACGCGACCGTGGCCCTGTTTCTCACCTTCATCTCAGCGCCGCCCTTCATTCTCATCATGCCCTTCTATCTCATGCAGGGCATCGGCCTTGACCCCTCGGAGGCCGGTGTCCTGCTGGCCGTCAATGCCATGGCCACCATAGTGTGCGGCCCGGTCAGCGGGATCCTCTCGGACCGCTACGGGGCGGCCCGGTTCGCTGCCGCAGGGGCTGCCGCAGTGACCGCCTCTTTTCTCTTCATGCTCGGCTTCGACCTTCAAACCGGAAACGGAATCATCGTCCCCGTGATGATCCTGATGGGTGTGGGGATCGGTATGTTCCAGGCCCCAAACAACAGCCTGATCATGGGCAGTGTCCCCAGAAGCCGGCTGGGCACGGCTTCCGCACTGATCGCCACCCTGAGGCAGGTAGGCCTTTCCCTCGGCATGGCCATGGCGGGCGCCCTCTATTCGTACAGGGTCATGATCCACGAGAATGACCTGGGTAGACAGGGGCTGGCATCGTCCGAGGCCGCTCGTGCCGCCATCCCCGCAGCATTTCACGACACACTGGCCCTTTCGATCCTTTTGGGTCTTCTGGTGATCCTCTTTTCCCTCCTGCGGGGAAATGGGAGCAGCGGAACCGATCCGGCCCTGGGGAGATCAAAGGGGATGAGAAAGGAAGGCTAGCCCATAAATACCTTAACATATTCTAAGGCCACCTATGGAACCGTCCGCCACCAAAGGGCAGCCCTGGGGGTGGTCTCTCAGGACCGCAACTCATCTTTTACGTTGCCGGTAACCGCCCCGTAGTATCGAAGCTTTTAGCGTTGCAGGGACAGGACTGTACCCCGTTTCAGATGTCGCAGACTGGGGCTGCTTTTGGAAAATGCAGAATCTGGGTCCCGTCTTATACGCATCGGAGAAATAGTTGCGGCCTGGACGACCACCCCCAGGGCTGCCCCTCGATCAACCGGGATTTGTACAGGTATTTGTGGGACACGACACTAG
>JAFGPH010000577.1 GCA_016926135.1 Deltaproteobacteria bacterium | reverse complement strand
CCACCCCAAAGGCGATTGGAGAAGAAAGACAAAACAACCACCACGGCAACGAGTAGCACGAAAAGACCGATTGTCTTTGCGTTCGAATGTCTTTGCATGGATTCACCCCTCCCCTATGTCAGGAAAAAGTTGTCCGAACCCAAGATTCGGGTGTGGGAGAAACCCCAATCCCCACTTAAAGTTATGAGTAAGGCGGCGCCTTCAGGGGCAACGCTGCAGATGGTGTCCTGATGGTGACTCAGAGACCGGTGTCCTCACTTGACACGCCGAGCGCTATTTGCCATACTTCATTTGTAAAAAAATAAGACATTAGGCCTTATTTAATTAAGATTATGATTCATGAATGTCAATGCAGTCTGAATCAAAAAATCTGTCAGTGCACACCCTGGATAGTTTTTCCGAAGGTGTTGAAAATTTCAGTATTAATGCCTTTGACCAGATGTGTTCACTGTCACACGCGCCTTTTCCCCATCACCACGCCTTCTATGAAATCATGCATATTGATGGGATTTTTTACACAACACCCTCTATATGCCTCATCTTGTCTTAGACAGGCCCAGGGGACAAATCATGCACCAGATCTTCAATCAGATCGAGAAAGAACATGGGTCCCGCGCCTATGGACGTGAACTCAACCTGAGATTCCACTTCATCATTTTGCTCATACAGATGCAGCGCATCTTTATGGACGATATCAACAAAAACGGCGACATCAAGAGTTTGGCCCTGGTGAGACTTTTCAGAAAAAATGGTCTCCCAAGATTACCTTACACAGAGAGCACCCGCCTCCCACGCCGATAGGCTCTGTATCAGCGAGGCGCATTTGTGTGAACTTGAAAGGAAAGACAACGGGTTGGCAACGGGACAGATGATACGAAAGGAAATTGTCCTGGAGGCAAAGCGGCAGCTGGCTCACACGAGTCTGACCAAGGAGGACTGGATGTCAAAGAAGCAGATACTTAAGGAATTGGGCCGCTATCCTGTTGGAACCTATGCGGATATCATATACAGAAACGCGCTGCTTCGGGCGGATGGAGAGGCCTTCGTATACGGGCAGCAACGGGTCAGCTTTTTCCGATATAATGAACGGGTGAACAGCTTGGTTCATGCTCTTCAGTCACTGGGTCTCAAGAAAGGCGACGGCATAGGTATCCTCTCCTGGAACTGTCTGGAGTGCACTGATATCACTGGCGCGGCCATGAAGGGAGGGTTTGTGGTGTCTCCCTTTAACCCAAGGATGCAGGTGTCTGAACTCGAGTACCTCATCAACTATTCGGAAGTAAAAGCTCTATTTGTGGGTTCTGAACTGGCGGCGGTGGTGGAAGGACTCAAAGCCCTTCTGAGAAACGTTGTCCATTACATTGCCGTCGAACAACCCGCTGAGGGGATGATCTCCCACAATGAGCTTATCACCGGGTTCCCCACAGATGAGCCTGATGTAGATATACAGGAGACAGACCCTTTCATCATCTTCTATACCAGCGGCACCACCGGTGTCCCCCGTGGCGCTGTCTACACACACATCCGCAAACTTGAGGAGGCCAGAACCAAGGCCCTTCTGGTTGGACTCAAACCTCACCACAAACACATCATGATCCTTCCTCTCTTCCATATCGGCGGTTGGTCTCACTTCTGGGCCTTTTTCTATGTCGGGGCAAGTAACGTCATCATGGCTCAGCGGTCTTTTGACCCGAAGGCTACCCTCCGCACTCTTCAAGATGAAGAGGCGACCGATATTCACATCGTACCGACGCACCTCGTCGGCTTCCTTGCCCTTCCCGAGGTGGACAAGTACAACCTTAGACACCTCGAGCGAATGTGGTACGCTGCCTCTCCCATGCCGGTGGAACTGTTACGCAAGGGGATTGACACCTTTGGGGAGGTCTTCGCCCAGGGCTATGGACAGTCTGAATCAGGTCCGGACATCGCGATTCTCACTGCAGAAGCCCACCGGGTCCTGGATAGATCCCCTGAAGAACAGAAGGTGTTGGCTTCCTGCGGGCAACCCTGTATCGGCGTGCACGTGAGGGTCCTCGATGAGGAGAACAACGACGTGAATCCGGGCGAAGTAGGTGAGATTGCCGTACAGAGCAAGTCCATTATGGTAGGTTACTGGAGGAAACCCGAGGATACGGCCAAGACTATTGTCGACGGGTGGCTTCATACGGGGGACATGGGCTTCTACGACGAGAAGGGATTCATCTATATCGTTGATAGAAAAAAAGACATGATCATTACCGGAGGGGAGAACGTTTTCCCCAGAGAAGTAGAAGAAGTGCTCTACCGTCACCCCGCGGTGCTGGAGGCTGCAGTGGTCGGTGTTCCGGACGAAAAGTGGGTGGAGAGGGTCCACGCCGTGATTACTCTCAAGGAGGGGCAGAGCCTGAGTGCAGAGGACGTTATAAGTTTCTGTAAAAGTAATCTTGCCCGTTACAAATCGCCAAGGTCCGTGGAATTCGTAGACGCCCTTCCCAAGAACCCGCAGGGGAAAATTTTAAAAAGGGAACTCAGGGATGGGTACTGGCAGGGCAAGGAGAGGAAGATATGAGCGAAAGGGCCATGAAGCACCAGGAAAAAGGTGGGGCAGACGAAGAAGACGAGTGGCGTGTAGCAATGCGCTGATTGGGGGGCTTGTTTCAGAAAAACCCCCGAGTGCAGCATCAAAATTAGAAACAGGAGGTAGATGGTATGCCTAAAAAAAGGACGGCCATGGTGAAAAAGAGGATTGCCGGCGCAGAACTGATTACACTCACGGTGAATGGGATGGATCATGAACTGACGGTGGGCAGCAGACCGGGAGATGTGGAACCGTGTCATACGCTGTCTCATACCCTCCGGGAAACCCTGGGTCTTACAGGTACCAAGGTTTCCTGCGACGAGGGGGCCTGCGGGGCCTGCACCGTGATCATGGATGGAAGAGCTGTCCTTTCATGCAAGATGCTGACAGTGGAGTGCGATGGGAAGAAAATCACCACCATTGAAGGTCTGAGGAACGCCGAAACAGGCGAGCTCGATCCTCTCCAGCAGGCCTTTGTCGATCATACGGCCTTTCAGTGCGGTTTCTGTACGCCCGGCATGATCATGACTTCGAAGGCCCTTCTCAACGAAAACCCATCTCCTTCAGAGGATGAGGTGAAGGAGGCCCTTTCGGGCAATTTCTGCCGTTGCGTCAGCCACTACCACGTGGTGAGGGCCGTCATGTCTGTTGTGGACAAAGGGAGGAAGTAATGGAGGAGGCATACAGATTCATAGGAAGACCACTTCCCCGGAGAGACGCGGTAGACATCGTCACCGGGGCTGCAGAGTTCATGGATGACCGGAAATTTCCAGGTCTCCTTTATGGAAAAGTGCTGCGAAGCCCATATGCCCATGCGTGGATCAAAAAAATCGACAAGCGCAGGGCCGAAGCCTTGCCGGGCGTCAAGACGGTTCTCACATGGCAGGACATCCCCGACTTCCGGGGGGGGACGCCCCGAAATGTTCGCATCCTCGATAAAAAGGTCCGATACGTGGGAGATGCCGTGGCCCTTGTGGCGGCCGCCACGGAAGAGATCGCGGAGGAAGCCCTCGACCTCATCGACGTGGAGTACGAGGTGCTCCCGGCGGTCTTTGATATCGATTCCGCCATGAAACCCGGTGCTCCTGCCATTTATGACGAATACCCCGACAACATCCTGCCGGGAGGTACCATCATCTATGGGCCCAACTGCCTGAAGGGAGTGGTAAGGGGGGATGTGGAAAAGGGGTTCGCGGAGGCCGACGTCATCACGGAAGGGGTCTTTGGATACGAGAACATGCCCAACGCCGCAGCGATCGAATCAGTAGGAGCGGTAGCTCGGTGGGAGGACCCTGACAAGGTGACCCTCTGGGGGACCAGCCAGGCCCCCTATATGGACAAGGTGACCCTCTTCCACGTCTTCAACAGGCAGGTAGAGATAAGGAGCATCGGATCTCACGTAGGCGGCGGATTTGGAACAAAAATCATGTGCTGGCAGGTGCAATCCTATGCCGTGCTCCTCAGCAGGGCCACAAAGCGGCCCGTCAAGGTTTTCTTTACAAAAGAGGAACACCTCGCCTCCTTTGTCTTGAGACTCGGATCCCGCATTCATGCAAGGGTGGGGATGAAAAGGGACGGAACACTAACGGCCATACAGGGGACCTGGTATGTGGATACGGGGTACTATTCATTTACGACTCAGGCCCAGGTAGCAATAGGATCAGGGGAGCTTATGATCATGGCCCAGTGCCCCAACTGGGATCTGAAGAATCATATCGTGGTGACGAACAGGAATGCCTCAGGTTCCATGAGGGGGTTCGGTGGTCAGGAATTGAAGTGCTCATTCATCCCTCTTCTGAGCCTCGCCATGGAGAAGGCAGGGCTCGATCCTTTCGATGTACTCAAAAAGAATTTTGTCAAACCCGGCGGAGGCTACTATTGGCGAGACGGCAGGTGGTACGATTTCCGAGGTGTGGATTACGCGAAGGCCATGGACAAGGGGGCGGAGACCTTCGGATGGAAGGGAAAATGGAAGGGCTGGCTAACCCCAACGGCGGTGAATGGCACCAAGCGACGGGGCATCGGTGTTGGCGTCCATGGAAACGCCGACATCGGAGAAGACGCATCGGAGGCTTATGTGCAACTGGGCTATAACGGGACTGCCACGATCTTCCTCTGTGTGGCTGAACACGGCACCGGTCAGAAGAGTAACTATGTCAAGATGGCCGCCGAGGTGCTTCAAATACCGCTGGAGCGCATCTCCATGACGCCTGCAGACTCACTCGTCACCCCCTTTGAGTTCGGCCCCGTAGGGTCCAGGGGAACCTATGCTATTGGAAGCGCCGTTATCAATGCCGCAGAGGATGCGAGACGGCAGCTTCTCGAACTGGCCGCGCCCAAGCTTGGCGTATCTCCCCGAGAACTCGATACGGCCGATGGGGTTATTTTTGTGAAAGACGACCCCAAGAAGACCCTGAAGTGGAGGACCATGGGGAACGACCGCACCATCCTGGGTTACGGACGTTTCGAACCTGATTTCACCATGTGCAACTGCATGATGAGCTTTGTAGAGGTCGAGGTCGATGTGGAAACGGGCAAGGTCGATCTCATTCGCGTCGTGAATGCCACCGATGTGGGCAAGATAATAGACCCCCAGGGACTGGAAGGACAGCTCAACGCATGTTTCGGCACCGCCGGCATTGACAGCGCGATCTTCGAGGAGACGATTCTCGACCGCAGGACGGGGCATATCGTTAACGCCAACATGATCGACTACAAGTGGCGCACCTTCAGTGAACTTCCCGTGATCGACAACGTAGTCCTGGAGACGCCATTTCCCAGCCACCGTTTCCATGCCGTGGGTGTGGGGGAGGTCGCCACGTCTCCGGGTCCTTCTGCCGTACTAATGGCCGTCTCGAATGCGGTCGGCACATGGATGCACGAGTACCCCATGACGCCTGACAGAGTGCTCAAGGCCCTCGAGCGAGCAACGGATTCGAACAAGGGAGGTAGGAAATGAAAACGTTCATACACCACAACGCACGATCGATGAGGGAGGCCGCCAGACTCCTCAGAGTTTACAATGGAAACGCAAAGGTCAACGCAGGCGGCTCGGACCTTCTGAGCGCCATGAGAGACAAGAGTATCCCAGCATATCCTGAGGCGGTGATCAATATTAAGACCATCGAAGGCCTTGACTACATCAAGAAAAACGCGAAGGGGTTGAGAATAGGTGCCCTCGCCAGGCTGGCCGACATCTTACGCTTGCCCGACATCAAGGAGGAATACAGGCTTCTCGCCCAGGCGGTCCACTCGGTAGCCACCCCCCATGTCAGGAACGTGGCGACCATTGGGGGGAACCTGGCTCAAGACGTACGGTGTTGGTACTACCGTTATCCGCGCCAGATGGGAGGTCCCAT
>JAFGPH010000576.1 GCA_016926135.1 Deltaproteobacteria bacterium | reverse complement strand
TCTTCTCCGCGTTGTAGGCTGGCAACACGACCAGTACCTTTTTTCCATTGATCATAAGCACCCATCCTTTGCCGGGGGACTCACCGCATTCTCTTGCGGTGTCTCAACAGGGCCTTGAAAACGCCATGTTCCCTCCTCAGGTATCCCATCGAGGGTGGAGGCAGTCTTTTCGTAATCTTGCATTTTCAGTAACGTCAACGCAAGGCCTTTCCTCAGTCGGGCCGAACCGGGATCCATTTCGAGGCCTCTCCGGAATGCCCTCACCGAATGGGCATAGTCCCCCACAACCCCATAGGCCCCTCCCAGGTTGCACCAGAAATGCGCCTCCTTCGGGTCAAAGGCCACGGCCTTTCGAAAATGGCGCAGGGCGTCTGCCGGGTTCTCCAGACGGAAGCTTGCCGTCCCCAGATTGTTGTGCAGTTCCGCCCTCTCCCGAAAACCCATCGTGGATTTCTGGGCTCTTTCAAGTAGACGCATCGCTTCCCGAGGTCTGCCCGTATCGGTGAGAAGCGCTCCGAAATTGATCATGTCCTTGGCCGTTGCATGCCCCTCTTGGATTGCAGTGCGGAAATACCTCTCAGCGTCCCCATACTCCCCTTGATCGAGGAGCCTCTCCGCCAGTCCGCTGGCATAGTAGGCATTGCCGAAATGGCGTACCTCCAGGTTGAAGAACTTCTCCTCATCATGCCACAGCGTTCGGTTCAGGACATGTGTTAGAAATCCCAGATAGACAACCGTCAGGGACAGGGCACAGGTGGTCAGAAACCGCCTGGCATTCAGGGCACCCAGAAACCATGATGACAAGCCCATGAGAAAGAAGGTCATGGGGAAATAGAGCCATCTCATGGAGACAAGGGAAGCCGCCGGCAAGGGCACGATATGGAGAACGGGAAGGAGACCCAGGAGAAAGGAGAGCAGGGAGAAGCGAAACACGGGATTTCTCTTCGCCTGCCAGTACAGGAAGCCAAGGCCCCCCCCAAAGACCAGACCGGACAAGCCCTGCCAGGAGAGGGTGTTTGGGGGATATGGGACGACGAAGCTGTGCAGATTGATGGGAAAAAGGAGGAGCCCCGTGTTGACCAGCACGATGTACGGAGTGAAAAACAGCCGCTTCCACAGGGGTTCGGTATCCACCGTTGATGGATAGAGACCTGTGACACAGGTCCGGAGAAGCAGATAGGCGGACAGGATGACGACATAAGGGAGATAGGCCATCACCTCCTCGGAGCGCTCACCTTTTTCCGGGTGCAGGAACCTCTTCCAGAGAATGAGAATGGGGATCATCACTGCCGCATACTCCTTGGACAGGATTGCGGCGGAAAAACACAGGAGGGACAAGAATGTCAGAGCACTCCGCCTCTTCTCCCACGCCAGGATATGGAGATAAAGGGAGATTAAACTGAACAATGTAACGAGGAGGTTATTCCTGGAACTCACCCAAGACACCGCCTCCGTATTCACCGGATGAAGGGCAAAGATCGTAGCCGCCCAGAAGGCCGCTTGTGTGCTTTTCAGAAGCCTCCGGACCACCAGAAAGAGAAACACACACGTCAAAAGGTGAAGGAACAGGTTGCTTACCCTGAAGCCCGCAGCGCGCATTCCCCACAACTCGTGATCCATCCAGTAGCTGAAGTTGAGCAAGGGCCTGTAATATCCGGGATGATCGCCCTGACCATGTCGCTCGTCGATGCCGTCCTCCTGGGAGAGGTAGGACACGACGGAATGGAGCCTTTTCACATAAGGATTGTTCTTGATCAAGGGCCTGTCATCCAGGATGAAATCGCCTGAGAGGGCAGGAAGATAGGCAACCACGGCCACGAGTATCATGACCCCGGGGAGAACGATACGCAGACTGTGGTTGGCCTTCTCCATCTTCATTTCATCATTCGGGGAGCGGTATGGCTGTCTTTTCTCGCTCCTCAGCGTACCTCAGCATCGTCCGAATCCCGATGTCCTTTGCCCTCATCTCCTCTGAGACCTCTTCGAGCGTCCTCCTGACCCTAGCATAGTCTCCCATTCGGAGATAAACCGTCCCCAGCCGCTTTCTCACGATTACGGGGTCGGGATGGAGATGGAGGCTCCTTCTCAGGACCGATGCAGCCTTCTCATATTCCCGGACCTGCATGTATGCCTCAGCAAGGTTCATCACATAGGAAGGTTCCCTCGGCGCCCATAGCGTGGCCTTGCGAAAAAACTGGATGGCCTTCCTGTAGTCCTGGGTCCTGTAGTAGGCTGCCCCCCTGTTATTGTGAAGCAAGCCTCGGCTTTCCCCGCCCGGATTCAAGCTCTCCGCCCGCTTCAGATACGCCAGACCCGACTCGAACTTCCCCAATTCCACCAACAGGCCACCATGGTTGAGAAAGAGATCGGCCCCCTTCGGAAACCTGTTCTTCTCCGCAATCCGATAGTAGCGTTCCGCCTCTCCAAGATTACCCCTCTTGTGATGGATCCTTGCCAGGTCGCCCGAGTAGAAGTCGTTCCCGAAGAGGGTGACTTCTCTTTCAAAAAAGCCTTCCTCGTCCTTCCAGAGATGCTCGTTCAAGGTGAAGGTGTAGGCTCCAAGATATAGGGCGGCCACCCCGGTGAGGGCGCAAGCGAGAGGACGTCTTCCCCATTTCGCCAGCCGATCAAGCCCCCACGCTGCAGCAAAGGAGAGAAAGGCCATGGGGAAATAGAGCCACCTCATGGAAACCAATGAGTAGGCCCTGGTGGGGAGGATATTGAGGACAGGGACAAGGGCCAGCGCGAAAGAGAGAAGAGAGAAGAGAACGATTCGGTTCGCCCTCCACCTCCAGAGGAGATAAAGGAGAAACAGGGTTCCCAGAACTCCTGCGAAGAATTCCCATCCGAAAGGCTCGGCCGGGTATGTGACCATGAAGTTGTGCAGACCCAAAGGCAGAAGAATGATCCGAAGATTCTCCAAGACCAGGAAGGGGGCAAAAACAAGCGACTGCCAAGGGCTTCCGATGCTGCGGTGCACGGGAACGAGTCCCTGGAGCGCGCATTTCCTGAGCAGGATGTAGGCCGCGAGGATGAAAAACAGGGCCAGGTACCCCCAAAGGGCCTTCCTGAGAGGTCTCTCCTCCTTGCGGACGACACGATCATAGATCACCATGATGGGCAGCAGAACAACAGCGAATTCCTTGCTCAGCAGGGCCAGCGCAAAACACATCATGGAGAGGACCCCTGGCCAAGACTTGAGATCCTCCTCCGGCCTGGCATAAAAGTGAAACGATGCCATGGAGAAGAGGGTAACCAGGATGTTGTTCCGGGACGTGACCCAAGCGACGGACTCCGTGTTGGCGGGATGGAGTCCGAAGAGAAGAGCCGCAAGAAAGGGTCCCCATCTTCCACCCACGACCCTGGACACGCAAAAGTACAGCATGAGGCATGTCAGGACATGGAGGGCAAGATTCGTGGCCCTGAAACCCGAATCCCGCATGCCCCAGATCTTGAAATCCAGGCTGTAGGTCATGTTGGTCAGGGGGCGGTAGTAACCGGAATGGACGATCCCCGACGGGCCCCCGATGATCCCGTCCTCCTGCATAAAAAAGTCCACAGGGGATGGAACGCCCCGAAGCATGGGGTTCTCCTTGACGAAAGGGCGGTCATCCAGTATAAACTCACCACCGAACGTTGGGAAATAGGCAGCCACGATCACCAGGCACAGGACAAAAAGAGGAATGCCCCTCCTCTTTACAGCCTCCACACGCCATGCGGCTCCTCTGAGAGCCCTCATAGATCCGGTCCCCGGTCAAACATGAAGAATCTTATTCTGGAAGATGATTCCCGCCTTTCGATTTGCCGCAAGAATGCCTTTGCCTTTCTGTCCCTCTTTCTCTTCGTGGTGCTGATCTACTCCAATTCCTTCCATGCATCCTGGCATCTTGACGACGGGCCGAATATCACGGAGAACAGGCGCCTTCACCTCGAGCAGCTTTCGTGGTCTGAGATCAAGAAGACGCTTCTTTCGACCCCTGCCTCAAGCCGTATAGAGTTCTTCCGCCCCGTCTCCAGGTTCAGCCTTGCCCTGAACTACTACCTGGGCAAGACGGAAGTCCTGGGCTACCATATCGTCAACGTCTCCATCCATATCATTGCTTCATTTTTTCTTTACCTGTTCCTCCATCGCCTGTTGAACCTGCCCCCCTTGAGAAAGGAATACGGTCCATATTCCTATTTCGTAGCCCTCCTGGCGACCGCCTTCTGGACCATCCATCCCATCCAGACACAGGCGGTCACGTATGTGGTACAGAGAATGGCTTCCTTGGCCGGCATGTTCTATATCATGGCCATGTACTTCTACGTGAGAGCGGAAGGGAGCGGATGTAAACGGACGAGGGTAACCCTGCTC
>JAFGPH010000575.1 GCA_016926135.1 Deltaproteobacteria bacterium | reverse complement strand
ATACAGTCAAATTTGTCTAGTGATTGCAGGCTGTTGGTTAAAGGCTGTGACAGGATGTGTCAAAATGAAGGACCCCGCCGCAAGCAGCGGGGTATCGTTGGTGGATTTATTTCCTGAGCGCCCCAAGGAGCGGGGAATAAGACCCCAACAAAAATTCAAGGCCAATGCATCCTGACGAGCGAGGAGAAGCCACCCTTCTCACTATGCACCCAGATATGAAAGGTCTTTCGGTTGCCGCTATGTCCATTCAGGAGGTCGCGTCAAGACTATTCCGTTCGGGAGCTGGACTTGATCAGGCAGTTGGCTTCTGACAATATCCACGATCTCAATTTTTCTCCAGAAGTGACAAGCTTGCTTCAATTCAGCAGCCCAACGCCCCAATGGGAACAGCACGCCGATTTTCTTGTTTGGAAATACCGATTTCACTGCGCCGATTGCGGGAACCAGATCTGTGTCATTCGAGAGAATGACTCCGGTATCAAAAGAGTCGGCCAACGCTTCTCGAAAAAGATAAATGGCGATATTCACGTCGGTCATCTTCTCTTCCCTCACCTTGAAGGAAGCGTTACACACCTTACAATGCATGTCCTTTTCTTTGAATTTCCCCATCACTACGTTGACGCCCCTGCTCTTAAGGGCGTCGACCAAAGCCCGATGTCTCTTCATGGAGTGAGGTTTCCAGGTCGCATAGGCAGAGAAATAATAAATGCCTGCAAGTGTGTCCGTCTTTCTGACAAATCTCTGAGCCAAGCCACTGTAATCGAGCCAGAGGTACTTGCGGTACTTTAAGGATTTCGTTCCAGGATCGTAGACGTTGAGAGAATGGTAGATATTGAAACCGTCAATGAAGAACATGGTTCTTGCCATTTGGGTCACCCCAAAAAAAATCCCGAAGCCTACGAGTAGGCCCGGGAGCCCATGAAGCCGAAGCGACATGGGGATGAACCGATTGCTAACATCATCGTCATTCCTCAAAAAAATGTCAAGGAATTTCTCGTCGCTGATCTCCCGGTTCTTTCTCTAGGGCGGTGCCGGATGAAGATCCTCTTGTTCATTCTCGCTTCTGAATCCGAGTTTGTCCGGAGGTTATGCCCATGAGCAGTTCATGTCAACCATAAGCGGGTAACGTTCTCTTCGCCCATATCCAGAACGGCTCCCGGCTGTGACCAAATGTGACAACTTTTATTTTTCCGGCCTATTTTCTTTCTATTGCTTACATACCCCGTTTGAGTAAATCCAAATAGTTAAGGGGTTCCAGTATATTACCAGAACCCCTTTGGTTGATTACGAGTGAGGTGCTCTGCCGACTGAGCTACGGTGGCCCGAAGCAGGCTCAAAAATATAATCCCCTTTTCCGGCTGTGTCCATCGTTTTCTTGACCCTGATCCACCATCAAGACGTCATCTGCTGCGCTGCCTTCGCTCACTCCTCCCTGCGGCGTATGCAGAAATACGCCCGGTCGTCGCTCCTCGACGCCTTGCATGTAACCCCTTGCTGGTGATCAGGAATCCTGCCCGGCCCAGCGCTATCCACATCATCATGCCCCATGAGCCGACGGGTTCGGCAGATTCAAGTACCGGTCTGATTATTTCAGCTTCACAGTTCCCCCCCCTTCCTCTATAATCCGTTGTGCGCACCTCATGCGACTTCTGCCCTGAGCGTGAATGACAAACCACCCATGAAGGACGATTGACCATGAAGAGACTCCCCAAAGACTATATCATTTTCCCCCTGGACGTATCCTCCCGGGACGAGGCCATCAAGAATGTGAGCCTTCTGAAAGACCACGTGGGTCTTTTCAAGGTGGGGCTGGAACTCTTCGTGAGTCAGGGGCCGGACATCCTCAAGGCCATCCGGGAGATCACCCCTGCGGGGATCTTCCTGGACCTCAAGCTCCATGACATACCGGAGACCATGAGGCGTGCCTTCCTGGCGGCCAGCGAGTACGCGCCCCAGTTCGTGACGGTCCACTGCGATGCGGGCGAGGGCTTCCTCAGGGAGGTGGCCGAGTCGAACCCCGGCCACACCAGGATCCTTGCCGTCACGCTGCTTACGAGCCTCAACAGCCGAAACCTTGCTCGCCTCGGCTTTCCGGAGGAGTATGTGAAGAACCTCCTGAAACTGGTCCTCCTGAGGGCTGAAATCGCGAAGGAGGCGGGCTGCCAGGGTGTGGTCTGCTCAGGCCATGAAGTGGCGGCCGTGAAAAAGGAACTGCCCGAACTGATTGCCGTCACCCCGGGCATAAGACCGGCCTGGTCCCTGGTGGGCAAAGACGATCAGAAGCGGGTCGTCACGGCCGCAGATGCGGTCAGGGCCGGTGCGGACTACATCGTTGTGGGTCGGCCGATCCGGGACGCAAAGGACCCGGCCGAGGCGGCAGGAAGGGTGGCCGAGGAGATCGAATCAGTCTTCTGAGAGACCAGCCTGCTAAACGTTCTTCCCGGTCAGCCTGTCCCGGTGGACCGCCATGAGGGTAACCAGGGCCTTGGCCGCCATCACTTCCCCCCCTTTCCTCCTGTCGAACACCTCGGACTCGGAAATGATGACCTGGCTCCCCTCCCGGATGACCCTGGACCGGCAGACCAGGGTGTCGCCGTAGGCCGGTCTCAGGAAGTTCACCTTGAACTCGATGGTGAGAATCTGAAACTCCTCGGACACTGTGGTGAAAGCCGCATAGCCCGCCGTGTGATCCGCCATGGTAGCCGTGACACCTGCGTGGATGAATCCGTCCTGCTGGCGGTGGTGCCCTCGAATCTCCACCCTTGACTGGAAGTATCCGCGGCGGATCACCTCCGGCTCATAACCGCAGTACTGGATGAAGCCGCGGCCATAGTCCTTTGCCAGAAACGCAATCCTCTCTCTCGTCAGTTCTGATTCCCCTTTCACCTTCGTCTCTCCCGTGCGCCCTGTTCGTTCCCCTTTCGCCGACCTCCAAGGCCGGACAACCCCGCTTCATCGGCCCATGCGGTGGCAAGGCCCGGCAAATGTTGACAGCTTCATAAAAAGCCCCTCGTCGGCATGCCCTTGATGGTTCGATGCCTCAGGAACGGAGTGTCGATCACCTAGGGCGCGCAAAGCGCGTTCACCCTGAGGTATCGAAGGGTGAAAGGGGCTCTTTGCCATGAAAATCCCCCCGGCCCCCCTTTGCGAAAGGGTGGGGACCCTTTGCTCGCCATTTCCTTCAGCTTCCCCCTTTTGTAAAGGGCGATGGAGGGGGCTTTTCATGGGCGGGTGCGACCGCAAAACCCTGGTCATAAAGGCTTACGAGATCGTCAGTGTTGTTGAGATAAAGGAAGAGCCCTTCCGCTGCTCATGCGGTTGGGCTCTCTCGACAAAGATCCGCGGAACCTATTGCTCAGCGGCCAGCCTGACAACCAGTACGGGTTTCTTGCACCGCCGGAGGACCCTCCTGGAAACACTCCCTATCATGGCGTCGGCAATCATCCCATGGCCGTGGGCACCCATAACAACGAGGTCATAATTCTTCTCATAAGCTTCCTTCAGGATCTCTTCAACGGGGTCCCCTATCTTCACAAGCACCTCGTCCGTGATGAAGGGGCACTCGGGAAGCTCCGAACTGGCTTCACCGCAAAAATCCTGGAGCCGCCCCTTCAACATCTCCATGACCTTCATTTCATTGGCTTTTCGGATTTCCTGCCATTTCTCGCTTCCCAGTTCGGTAATCACCAGCAGATCTGCGTAGCTCTGCTTGTCTTCCAGCACATGCAGGATCGTCACTCCTGCGCCGTACCTATTGGCCATGCTTATGGCATAGGCAAAGGCATGCCGGGCATTCTTGGATAGATCGGTTACGTAAAGGATCTTCTTGATCTGGGGGATCACTTTTGGTGCCATGTTCCAACCTCCTGTTGAAAGATCCGGTTCAGAACACTAACCCCTCATTTGCCGGATAAACCTGCATTGCTGATGAGGCAAGTATAATCGGGCTACCGGGGTCGTTCAAGGGAAAAGAACGAGGTCCGGAAGTCCACCTCAAACTTGATTTGCACTGGAGCACGCCCCCATCTCCAACGGCGACAGCATCGAAGTGACGGGGATTTTCAAGGTCAAGTCCCTGAGAGGCCGCTATCATTTCGACAACGAAATCGACGCCACAAAAGGCCGTATTGAGAAGATCGAGTGACCTCATGTGTGCAATTCCTTGCCACTTTTTGGAAACCATTTTCCCGCCCATGGGCAAGAGATTACACACATCCGACCACCCCCATTCCTGCCCCCATGTAACTAATCAGAATGACTTATTTTCCTCTTCCTATCCGGGCGACCCGGCGGGCATAATAGTTGCATAAGGATTTTTCTTGTTACGCTTCTTGCTGCGTCAGGGAGAGACCGGAGACCGGAATATGGCCCTGCTTGACGCCCGTTACAGAGCGGGATTCTTCACCCTCAAAGACTGGTGTCACCCATGCTGATTGTGAGACGCAAGCCGGTTGTTCTCATGGAAATCTTCGGAAGACGGTCTGTCACGAAGCACAACCCCTATGCCGGATCTCTAGATATCGAGGAAAGAAGGGTCCGCCCCGAGAGGAGATCGGGAGAAGAGAGAAGAAACGGCGTGGATCGGAGAGAAACCCACCGGCCGGAAGGGGGCCTGGGGTCTTACCCCGCATACATGGAAAGAAGATGTGGAGACAGGAGATCGGGATATGATCGGAGGGACTTCATGAGCCTGTGATCATGACACACCGAGTGCTCCCGCAGGATGCCGAGCGCTTCCTCTCCATCCGCAGCCGTGAGCACGGCATAACCGTATCTTCCAAGCGCTCTAAGGGTCACATCCCTCAGTGTCTCGTCATCCTCCACCACCAGGATCGTTTCCGAACCCTGGAGAGATTCCTTTTTCCTCTCCGTTTTCTCGATCACATGGGCAGGCTCCTCCACCCTGGGGAGGTAGATCTTGAAGGTGCTCCCCATGCCGGGCTCACTATAGACCCAGATGTTGCCCTTGCTCTGCTTGACGATCCCGTACACGGTAGACAACCCGAGCCCCGTTCCCCTCCCCCTTTCCTTGGTGGTAAAAAAGGGCTCAAACATCTGGGCCTGTGTTTCTTTGCTCATCCCGGCTCCCGTGTCGCTCACCGCCAGCATCACATAAGCACCAGGCGACACGGCCACGTGGTTGGCAGCGTAGATCTCGTCGAGCTCCACATTTGCCGTTTCAATGCTGAGTATTCCGCCCCTTGGCATGGCGTCCCTGGCATTGACCACAAGGTTCATGAGGATCTGCTCTATTTGCCCCACGTCTGCCTCGACCCGGCCAAGATCCGGCCTCAAGAGGATCTTTGTTTCGATATCTTCCCCGATCAGACGTCGCAGCATCTTGTCCATGTCCCGGACCACCCCGTTGAGGTCGAAGATCTTTGGCTGGAGAATTTGTTTCCGGCTCAATGCCGATGCCGGTGTCGGAAACCGATAGGAGGTATTGATTGTTTTCGGTCCGGCACGACATATGGACGTGTCCTTTTTCCGTGAACTTGACCGCATTGTTGAGCAGATTGAGGAGGACCTGTTCCAGTCGCCGCTGATCCGTGGTCACCGTTCCGATGTCATCGGCGATATCCACCCTCAGTTCGATCCCTTTCTTTTCAGCCAACGGCAAAACCGAATTTCTTTGCATGCATCACCCCATAGAATCGGTTCGTGATGGCGGCATCGGCTCCTCCCCTGGCAACCCTTTCAAAGATACTTTTGTAATCCGGTAGAGAAATGAGGATGACGTTTACCCCAAAGCCAAGTCGTCAACTGGAACTTTGCAGGGGCAAACAGCATTGTTCAAAGGCACTGCAGGGTGGTAAGATGGGCCGGGTGGGCGCCCTGTGGAAAGCGAGGTGAATGCGTTGAGCCGGGAACGAAAGAAACGGCCACCGGACTTCCCCGGCCGTCGTTCCATGAACAGTTTTATTGCCAATGGCCATTGGTTGAATGGTGGATGAAGCATGACAAGGGAGTTCGAACAAGAAGACCCCACGGGCAGTTCTTCTGCATCCGTCGATCTCCAGGGCCTGATTGAAAGGATCACTTACACCAACGAGGAAAACGGCTACACCATCGCCAAGGTGAAGGTTCGGGGAGAGCGCGACCTGGTGACCGTGGTGGGAAATCTGATGGCGCCAACGCCGGGGGAGATCATCAGGATGAGGGGAGAATGGTCGACCCATCCCAAGTACGGAGAGCAATTCAAGATCATCACCTACCAGTCGGTGGTCCCGGCCACGGTTTATGGGATCGAAAAATACCTCGGTTCGGGCCTCATCAGGGGGATCGGTCCGGTCATGGCCAGGCGGATCGTGCAGAAATTCGGCAGGGAAACCCTGGAGATCGTCGAGAAGGACATTGACAGGCTCTCCGAGGTCTCCGGAATCGGGAAGAAACGGATCGGCATGATCCGCAGGGCCTGGAAGGACCAGAAGGAGATCCGGGAGGTGATGGTTTTTCTCCAGACCCACGGCGTGAGCTCGGCCTATGCCGCCAAGATCTTCAAGCAGTACGGAAGCCGCTCCATCGAGGTGGTGAGACAGAACCCCTACCGGTTGGCCACGGACATCTTCGGGATCGGCTTCGTGACGGCCGACCGGATCGCCGAGAAGCTGGGTATGGCCAGGGATGCGGAGGTCAGGGTCGAGGCAGGGATCCTCTACGTGCTCCACGAACTCTCCGATGAGGGTCATGTCTACTACCCTTACGAGGCCCTGATCGAGAAGTGCCGGGAGATCCTCGGGGTGGAGAGGGATGTCATGACCAGGGCCTTCGGCACCATCGACCTGGAGAAGAGAATCGTCCTGGAAGAGCTCAATGAAAAGATGGAGAGTTACCGGAAAAACCACAAGGCAGTCTACCTCGCCGGATTTCATGTCTCGGAAACCGGCATCGCGGAGCGCCTGAAGGTCCTCATCGGTTCCCCCAAATCCATCCGGCCTATCGATGCGCAAAGGGCCGTTGAATGGGTGCAGTCCCGCCTTTCCATCACACTGGCCGAAAAGCAGGTAGAGGCGCTCCGATGCGCCGCCGAAAACAAGGTGACGGTGATTACCGGGGGTCCCGGGACAGGGAAGACCACCATCATCCAGGCCGTTCTCAAGATCTTCTCCAGGCTGGGCGTCAGGATCATGATGGCCGCTCCTACCGGAAGGGCGGCCAAGCGGATGACCGAGGCCACGGGACGGGAGGCCAGCACCATCCACCGCCTGCTGGAATACAGCTTCCAGAAGGGCGGTTTCCAGCGGGACGATGAACGCCCCCTGGATTGCGACCTCCTGATCGTGGACGAGGTCTCCATGATCGACACGCTCCTCATGTATCATCTTCTGAAGGCCGTCCCTCAGGGCGCCACCTTCATCCTTGTGGGGGATGCCAATCAGCTCCCCTCGGTCGGCCCGGGCAACGTCCTCGGAGACATCATCGCATCAGGCGCCGTGCCGGTGGTGGAGCTCAGGGACATCTTCCGCCAGGCCGAGAAGAGCCTGATCATCGTGAACGCCCACAAGATCAACCAGGGGCTGCTCCCGTCGCTGAGACCGACCGGTCAAGGCCTGGACGATTTCTATTTCATCGAGCAGGAGAATCCCGAGGAGGTCCTCAAGATCATCGTGGACCTCACGAAGGATCGGATTCCCCGGCGTTTCGGCCTGGACCCTGTGGAGGAGATCCAGGTCATCACGCCCATGCACAGGGGGACCGTGGGGGCCGCGAACCTGAACGCGGAACTCCAGAGGGTGCTGAATCCCTCGGAGGAGAGCGTGGCCAGGGGAAGCCGCGTGTTCAGGGTAAAGGATAAGGTCATGCAGATCAAAAACAACTACGACAAGGAGGTCTTCAACGGCGACATCGGCAGGATACGCAGAATCGACCAGGAAGACCAGGAAGTGCTTATCTCCTTCGACGGGAGGGACATCCTTTACGACTACACCGACCTGGATGAGATCGTGCTCGCCTATGCCGTCTCCGTTCACAAGTCCCAGGGTTCCGAATACCCCGCCGTGATCCTCCCCCTGCTCACCCAGCATTTTTTGCTCCTCCAGAGGAATCTCCTCTACACGGCCGTCACGCGGGGGAAGAGGCTGGTGATCGTGGTGGGCACCCGGAAGGCCCTCGCCATAGCCGTCAACAACGTGAAAATCCAACAGCGCTACACACGCCTCTCACAAAGGCTTTCAACCCGAGCTACATGAGCGAGGGTCGCAAGCCTTCCCTCTGCCCAGGAGATCGACACGCTTGAGCAGGCTGGGCACTCGATGCGGCCCGTGCATGGCCAGGATGCGCTTGGACGCCGTGACCGTGTCCACTCCGGCGGAGGTGACGTACAGAGGCTTCCTGCTTCTGCCGCGGAGAACCGGTATTGCCCCAGAATGAATGAACGGGGACTTTGCCACACCGATGACCGGGATCTTCCCCTGAAAAAACTCAAACAGATGCCATCCAAGGCCCGGTCGATCTCCTAACCTCACGTAGCCGTCAACCACCATCTCGTGTGGATTTTCTTCGAATTGTTCGATAAGGGCGAGAATGCACGGAAGCTCCCGCCGGTAGAACTGTCCTGGAATGTAGTCCGCCGCTGAAGGCAGGGACAGGGTGTATTCCGCTGCGGGCCCAGGGTCCCTGTAGTCGTGGAACAGCACAGCGGCAGCCGATGCCCGCCCGTCCTCCGGGTAGTGAACGTCAAAGGCCGCGATGATCATT
>JAFGPH010000574.1 GCA_016926135.1 Deltaproteobacteria bacterium | reverse complement strand
GTCGTCCGGACGAAAGTCTGGGTTTGTCGAGTCCCGAAGGGACGGGTGGTCAATCAATCATTCATGGGGGCGGAGACCGAAGCCCTCTTTTCCCCGCTCCATTTCCTGCGCCTTGCGATACGCGGTGAGCGCGGAAATGAGATGGCAGATCCATCCGAACATGCCGCCCGTTCCTATCCAGAAGCCCGGGGTGATGATCAACCAGAAGATGCCCCGCAGAAAGTGTCCGTTGTAGATCTGGCCCACTCCGGGCAGGATCAGGCTCATGACCGCAGCATTCCCTGCTCGTGTCATCCCCGTCTCTCCTCGCTCAAAGTTCCCACAATATCATGGATGCTGCGGATACCTCGCTCGCTCAAGTATCTCCGGAGGCCTTCCACGATCTCCGGCATGGCCCTAGGATTCGTGAAATTGGCAGTCCCCACCTGCACCGCCCGTGCACCCGCGATGAGAAACTCGAGGGCATCCCTGGAATCCGCGATGCCTCCCATGCCGATCACCGGGATCTTCACGGTCCTCACCACCTGGTAGACCATGAAGAGGGCCACCGGCCGGATGGCCGGCCCAGAAAGACCGCCGTAGACATTGCCCAGTTTCGGGGTCCGGCTGTCCACATCCACGGCCATGCCCGTGAGGGTATTGATGAGGGAGAGGGCATGGGCGCCTGACTGTTCCACGGCGCGGGCAATGACCCTGATGTCCGTCACGTTGGGGGAGAGCTTCACGATCACCGGTTTGTCCGAGTTCCGGACAACCCGCTCCGTCACCCTGGCAGAGGTATCCGGATCAATGCCGAAGGCCATACCCCCGCACTCCACGTTGGGGCACGAGATGTTCACCTCCAGACCCGCAATCCCATCCACACCCCTCAGGACCGAGGCCAATTCCCCGTAGTCGTCAATATGGTGTCCGTACACATTGGCGATAATCGGGGTATTGAGTTTTCTGAGACGTGGCAGCCTCTCCTGCAGGAAGGCCTCCACCCCGATATTGGCCAGCCCGATGGCATTCAGCATGCCTGCCGGCGTTTCCACGATTCGGGGAGGCGGGTTTCCGGCCATAGGTCTCAGGGAAAGGCCCTTCACCACAATGGCGCCGAGGCCGTTCAGGTCCACCAGCGGGGCGTACTCCTCCCCGTACCCGAAGGTGCCGGACGCGGCCATCACCGGATTCTTCAATTCCAGGGGGCCAAGCCGGACCGTGAGGTCAGGGGTTGATGATCCAGCAGGACTCAAAGCTCCTCCCAGTCGACTGCACGGGCAGGGAACACCGGCCCATCCCTGCACACGTGGTGGTAGCTTCTTTCCTCACCGGCGGAGACCTTCACGGCACAGCCCTGGCATGCGCCCAGACCACATGCCATGGCCGACTCCAGGGAGGCCTGGCAGGACATGCCCCGGGCCTCGGCCATCAAGGCGATTCTCTTGAGCATGGGCTTGGGGCCGCAGGTAAAGAGGGAGGCCCCTTCTACTCCGGACTGCCTCAGCCGCTTTTCCAGGAGATCGGTCACGAGTCCGCAATACCCTGCGGACCCGTCATCGGTTGAGATCTCCGGAGAGACAGCCGGGCCAAGGATCTCCCGCACGGGGATGATCTCTACCGCGGAGCCGAAGCCCGCCATAAAATGCAGGGTTCCGGGATCCAGGGTGGAGGCAAGAAACAGGAGAGGCGCGATCCCGATCCCGCCCGCGACAAGGAGAAACGGGCCATCTCCGGCCGGCACCTGGAAACCCCTGCCGAGCGGACCGAGCACAGGGAGTCGATCACCCTCACGGATATCGGCCGCCATGATCCCCGTGCCCTTTCCGACCACCCGGTAAAGGATGAGGAAGAGCTTCTCCTGCACGCCGCATATGGAAAAGGGCCGCCTCAGAAGGGGGTCCACCCCTCCACGCACCCTCAGCATCACGAACTGCCCCGGCCGGGCTGACGCAGCGATAGCGGACGATTTGAGTCCCATCAACCGGGTATCCCGGGCGACGGCCCTGTTGAAGGCCACCTCTGCATGCTCTTCGAACATATCCTCAGGATAGCCGAGAATTACGCACGGCGCAAGGGGCAAGGTTCAACATTGAATGGAATCAGGCAGGTTGCTCTGGCGGCTTCATGGCCCTCTCCATCAGCCTTTTCACCTCTGCGGGGAGGCGGATGGGTTTCTGCGCGTCATTGATGCATGCATGGAGGGTATGACCGGTCACGAGGAGACCACCGTCCTCAGCCAGCACACGATAGTCGAAACGCACACTGGCCCCTTTCACCTCGGCGATCCTTGTCCGCACGACGACCATGGAGTCGTACCCCACATTTCGATGATATCGGGCGCTGGCTTCGGCCACCACGAGGTTATACCCCTCTGCCTCCAGCCTGGAGTAAGCGTAGCCCAGATGGCGCATCAACTCCGCACGGCCCACCTCAAAAAAGGTGAGGTAGTTCCCGTAGTAAACCACGCCCATGCGGTCCGTGTCCTTGTATCTCACACGCAGGCTCATCTCAAACCATCCGTTGCCATCCATCTCGATGTCACCTCTTTCGACCTACCCGCCAACACTGGGGAGCATCCCAGCGCCGGATCAGGCCGCCGTTGGATCCCCCCCCCGCTCCTGTCAAGGGGTCTGACTCCTACTCAGGGACGATAAAAACGTTTCTGGTAAACATTTCCGATCACCTCCTGGAGGTGGGTCTTCCAGGGGATGCGCTTCCCTTTGGCATCGACCAGGCCGAGAGAGTCCTCCTTCTCGTCCCATTTCACCGTCAGGGAGGACTGGAAAATCCCTATCCTCCCGTGGGTGTCGTCCACGATATCCCCTTCATAGATCTCCGTGCCTTTCATGTCGAGCATCCCGGTGGACCGCATAAGATCGCATGCCTCAATCGGCAATTTGCCCGTATCCTCCATCGAACCGTCCAGCCATCGACCCGAGATCTCACCGCAGGAGAGATCCATCTCCACAACGGCCAGCATCCTCCTCCTGCGAAGGTGGAAGGCCCTGAACTTCGTCTCCTCCATACAGGTCAGCCCCCAACAGAATGCTTGAACTTTGTGAGGCCGCGTGCCATTAAGCGTCTTTCCCCGACCGGCACGCAGCGGCAGTGTATCTTATGGCAGGCTCATCGGTGATTTGTCAACAGATCTCACCTCTGTGTTCTCTTGAAAAGGTATTGATGTCTCCTCCCCCCTGTCCTATCATGCTAGAAGGAGAACTCCATTGAGAAACACGGATCTTGCCAGAGGAGTCGCCAGACAGACTTCCCGTGATGCCTCCGGGAACAGGAGGGAGCCCCTCATCTACATCGCGGGAGGACTCGTGCTGCTTGCAATCCTCCTCGTGGTGTTCATCGGAAAAACCGGAAACAGCCCGAGGGAAGACCGCTACGCGGACCTGGAGGGCAGGATCAAGAGGATCGAGCAAAAACTCGTCAGGATCGAGATGATGGATCTCAGGATTTCGCAACTCGAGGCGAAGGTGACCGAATTCAACGTCTTGATCATGGACAAAATGGAGAGGGTCGAGAAGGGCCTCGTCCGGGACCGGACTTCCGCAGAGAAGCAGGAAGCCAAACCCAAACTGGCGGAGGCCAGGGCGAAAGCTGAAGCGGCACCCACACCCAGAAACGAGTCCGAGAAGGCAAAGGCCGCAGCCGCGGCCCCACCCAGGGAGACGCCTGCAAAGGCGAAGGAAACCCTCTACCACGAGGTCCAGACAGGGGAGACCCTTTACAGAATCAGCCGCACCTATGGTCTGAGCGTAGACGAGTTGATGCGGATGAACAATCTGGCCCCGGGCGACCCGATTCGCCAGGGTCAAAGGCTTCGCGTGGGCGCTGTGGAGGGCAGATGAACCCTGTTGACACCCCCCACCCCGTTGTTCTATCCTTTAGCGGGTAAGGAATGCTTCCTGCCCTTGATTCTCCCCGGACCTGATCTCAATCACCTCCATCCCACCACGGAGGACCCCATGACGATCCTGGATGAGAAGTACGCAGAATTCGAGAAGCTCCCGAGCGAAGTGAAGATCAAGCGCTTCGAGAGGGACGGCCGCCTCTTCGACATGATCATCTCCCAGCAACTCAACCGCCAGATCCTCGACGACATCTACCGGATCACCAACCGCCTGCGGACCATTGCGAAGAGCAAGGCGGGCTCCATCTTTCTCCAGAGCGTCCTCTGTCACAAGAGGGCCATGCTTTACTTCGCCCAGCCTTCCTCCAGGACCTATCTCTCCTTTGAGAACGCCTGTCACATCCTGGGCATGAGGACATCGGAAATCCGCGATACCAGTGTCTCCTCGGAAGTGAAGGGAGAAAGCTACGATGACAGCCTGCGCACCTTTTCCTCTTATACGGATCTCATCATCATGCGTCACAAGGGACAGAACATGGCCGAACGGGCGGCCTGGCTCCTGAACACCTATTCCAACCGCCCGGTGCCGATCATCAACGGCGGTTCCGGAAGTGACCAGCACCCCACCCAGGCCATCCTGGATGTCTACACCCTCCAGCGCTCTTTTGAAGACCAGGGGGGGCTGGACGGCAAGACCATTCTCATGTGCGGCGACCTCAAGAGAGGACGGACCGTGAGATCCCTCACCTACCTCATGAAGAACTTCGAAGGGGTCAGGATCATCTATGCGGCTCCGCCCGCCTTCCAGATGAGGGAAGACGTGTGCGCCTTTCTCGAAAGACACACAATCCCGTACAGCGTGGAAACTCAGTCGCTGGATAAGGTTCTGCCCGAAGCGGATGCGATCTACATGACCCGCATCCAGGACGAGCACGACGAGTTCGTGGGGGAATCCAAGAAAACCGATCATTCCAGGTTTATGCTGACCCTTTTCCTCATGGCCCAGCTCAAACCGAACGCCATCATCATGCATCCCTTTCCCCGTAGAGACGAGATCGACGTGATCATCGACCGCGACCCGAGGGCCATGTACTGGCGGCAGGAAAGAAACGGCATGTGGAGCCGGGCCGCCCTTATTGCCTACATCTTCAATATGCACGAGCAGATCATGGATTACTGAAGAGGTGCAAGGTCCAAGGCTTATAAGGCACACGGTCAGAGTCACCCTCTGGCGCGGCCTTAATTGTCTCCGAATCCTCTCGTCGCTCACAGTGCCGTTGTCATATGGTCTTGTCCTTTGCCTTCCTTGATTTCCATGGCTTGAAGACGGAAATGAATATTGTGGTCATCAGCACCAAGACTTGGACAGTGCCAAAGATCAAGTTCATCTTTTCATTGTGGAGGTATGCCGGGTCAGTCAAAGACGACATTCCGAGTTTCCCGGAGATCTCCATCATCGTCGTTTCCCAGGGCCCGAGGAAAAACGTGCCGAACAAAATGGCGCATACCGTGACAATCCACTTGAATATCAACCAGGTGTGCTTGAAGAATCCCCAGCTACTGAACGACGAATAGATGATACCGGTAGCCAGGCAGCCGAAAGCCCCTGGGATTACAACCACTGCTATGTCAACGTGGTGAATACTCTTGTTTATTCCGTACAAAACTCCGCCATCGGGAATCCCTTCTTTGAGGAAATAAAGCAGTATCAGGGCCACACCACCGCCGACCCAGCAACAGACTGCAATCAGGTGAAAGGCCTTGAGCCATCTTAATCCTCTTGCTTTTAACTTTGGCATAAGAACCTCAAAACAACCTTAGGTTATTGATATAACATATTGATTTTATTACTTCAGCCACGATCCTCCACCACCTTCCCCTTCACATGTGCCCAGAACCACCAACCGGGGACTCGATGAATCCCTTATCCTTTCGGAATTTTATCGCTCTTTCTCGCCTGGTGGCGCTGGATCGATCAGGGAAAGTCTCCTGATGAACCAATTCCCATGGCCGCTTACCTTTCGTATATTTAGACCTCCCCTGGTTGTGACGCTCCAGTCTCTCTGTGAGATCTTGCGTGGAGCCCACGTAAGTAGGTTGCGTCTTTAAGGCTGCGGAGGATATAGACGAAATATGCCATAGATCACCAAGGCAGAGGCTTTCCATGCCGGAAACAAAAAAGGGGCCGGTATGACCACACCCCTTGTTGATCTCTGGCGGGGGCGACGAAACCCGACGACCTTCCCGCCCTCAGAGGCGGGACGTTCTAACCGGGGTCTTGAGGTCCTCTGGATCATCTCCCTTCTCCGGTTCTGCTCCTTCGGAGACATGATAGCATCAATAACAAAAGCCTGTCACGCCATCAATCAACGTAACAGGCTCGTTATTTGCTCTGGCGGGAGCGACGAGACTCGAACTCGCGACCTCCGGCGTGACAGGCCGGCGTTCTAACCGAACTGAACTACGCCCCCGC